>JAVKSL010000019.1:30900-38778 GCA_039583695.1 Acidimicrobiales bacterium
AGCCGCACCAGCTTCACGAGCCGCACCAGCTTCACGAGCCGCACCAGCTTCACGAGCCGCACCAGCTTCACGAGCCGTCGGGGTGGCCAGGGCCTCTTGGGCGGCCTGGGCTGCAAGGATCTCTTGCAACCTGGTCAGTGCCGGACTGGTCCCTGCTGGAATAACCTCGGGCTCGACGGCAGCCGGCTCGGGCTCGGCCTGGCCCGCCTTAGGGCCAACCGCGCTCGGCGGCGCCTCGGTTACTCGCTTGACGGCCGGGACCTCCCCAGTCAGCCTCTCGGTCCCGGCGCGGATTATCCTCTGCCACCCACTGCGCGATACCAGCGCAGCCTGCCAGCGTTCGGCTGCAGCCGAATCCAGGTCATCCGGAAGATTGCCCAGCGCCGGGCGCAGCAGCGTTCCCACGTCTCCAACCTGGGCACGCCTGGAGGAGCCTCCAACGTCGACCCTGGGCCCGCACTCCACGAAACCGGCTCGTGCCTGGTCCAACAGTTGGGCGAAGGCTTCCGGCACGAGGTCCAGGACCGCCCCGGCCAGCTGGTCTGAAAGGCCTTCGGCCGCGGTGAGCCAGAGGGCACCCCGCCATTGCTCGGGAAGGGTCAAAAATGCAAAGGACACCAACGCGGCCTCGAGGTTCGTCTCCGCGGTGACCGGTGGCTCCGATGCCTCCGCAGCAGCGTTGGATGGACCATCGTTGCGACGGCGATCTCTGTGCAGCACGTCGAGAGCGGCCAGCCAGGTGGCCCGAAGCACCGCGACAGTCGGATCGGAGATCTGGGCCGAGCTGGCCGAAGCGCTACCGAGGGAGCGCCCTGTGCCAATGGCTACGGCATCCGCAGCCCCGGTCGTCTCACCGGTGAGGACCAGCGCCAGACGCCAGGCCATCGGGGCCAGGGCATCGAAAAGGGTCCGAAAGGCACGAGCATCACCGGAGCGCGCGGCTACCAGAAGGTCTGGGGAAACCTCCCCCGAGATCTCCGGCCATGTACGGGTATCAGCAAGCACAGCTGTCTCCTAACCAGCTCCCGGGCTCGTGCCCAGAAGTCGTCCCCCAAACTCCGACCCTTCACTCGGTCTCCAGGTGACGGCACCTGCAAACCCATAGCTCACGGCGTCGCCAGCGCTAGAGCGCGCTGCGGAGCCCCCCTATCGTACACATTGACGTGCATTCTACAGGCTTGTCACCAATTCTTCAACCGTGCGTACTGGGGCGGCACATGTATAGGCCTGGCAGACATATCCAAAACCAGGCGCCCGGCCCTCCCAAAGTGGCGATTCGTACGGCTCTCCCCAGGCCAGCACCACCCGGGGGAGGTAGCGATCCTGCACCACACGCACCATCTCGTGGCACTCACCGACCACCGCCACCTCGGTCACCCCGGCCGAGCAAAGGTCCACGGCTGAGAGGCAGTAGCTGAGGGTGGTTGGCGCGCCAGCGAGTATTGGACCGACCACATCGAGGATCGCCAGGGCCGCCTGGCGGTAGCGGTCCTGGCCGGTGAGGGCGCCCAGGCGAGTCAGCGCGACTGCTGCCACCGCGTTCGCCGAGGGCGTCGCGCCGTCGTGGATGTCCTTGGCGCGCACGATGAGCCGCTCCGCGTCGTGACCGGTGCTGAACAGCCCGGCGCCGTCGGTGTCCCAGAACAGCTCGATCATCGCGTCCGCCGTCTCGCAAGCCAGCAGGATCCAGCGGGCCTCCCCGGTGACCTCGCCCAAGCGAGTGAAGGCCTCGATCAGCCAGGCGTAGTCGGCGGCGTATGCCAGGTGGCGCGCCTGGCCCCCCTGCCAGGAACGCAGCCACCTCCCGTCACTCGGGCGCCTGAGAGAGGCCAGCAGGAACTCCGCCGTGCCCAGCGCAGCGGCACGCCAATCGGGACGGTCCATTGCCGCGGCCGCCTCGGCCAGGGTCGCCACGAACATGGCGTTCCACTCGGTGAGCACCTTGTCGTCCAAGCCCGGGCGAGGCCGCCCCGCCCGGGCACCGAGCAAAGCCTTGCGGGCTGCCTCGATCTCGGCAGGCCGGTACATCTCGCCGCGAATCGAGTGGTGCAGGACGGTGGCGCTGCCCTCGAAGTTTCCTCCCGCGCTCACCCCGTACCACTCGGCTGCCGCCGGGGCTGCCTCCCCGAGCACCGCAGCGAGCTGCTCTGGAGTCCACACGTAGTAGCGCCCCTCAACGCCTTCAGAGTCCGCATCCTGGGCGCTGCACAGACCGCCCTCAGGGTTCCTCAGCGTGCCCAGGACGTAGTCGATGGTCTCCTCGACCACCGAGCACCAGCGGGGCGAGCCGGTCAGCTGCCAGGCGTGAAGGTAGACCCTGACCAGTCCGGCCTGGTCGTAGAGCATCTTCTCGAAGTGCGGAACTGACCAGCTGGCATCCACCGAGTAGCGGTGAAAGCCGCCCCCCAGATGGTCGTATATTCCCCCCGACGCCATGGCATCGAGGGTGGTGGCGGCCATCGAAAGGCAGCCGGCCGCGAGGGGGCTGTGGCTCTCGTTGGCGCAGGTGAACAGCAGGACCTCGATCATCGACGGCTGGGGGAACTTGGGGGCCGGTCCGAAGCCGCCGCGGCGGTCGTCGTGCGCGGAGCGAATTGCAGCCAGCGCCCGATTAAGGATCTCTGTCGCCGGAAGGCCGCCGATCAGCAGCTCGCCGTCTGGCGCCGGGGTGACAGCGGCGGCCGGCGTGGCCGCCTGAGCTGGTGCCCGGGATGTGCCGTCCCCGCCCGATGCGGCCAGCACCGCCGCGGCCCCGGCGGCGACCGAGCCCAACGGCAGGCGTGTGCGGGCCTGGACCTCCTTCATCAGCTGGGCCGCTCCCTCCAGCACCTTCTCGCGTCGATCCCGCCACGCCTCGTCCACCGCTCGCAGGATCGAGGTGAAGGTCGGTATTCCCCGGCCCTCCTCGAGGGGGAAGTAGGTCCCCCCGTAGAACGGCTGACCGTCCGGCGTCAGAAAGACAGTCATCGGCCAACCCCCGGTCCCGGTCATCGCCTGGACCGCCTCCATGTAGATCGTGTCCACGTCCGGCCGCTCCTCCCGGTCCACCTTCACCGACACGAAACGCTCGTTGAGCAGGGCGGCGGTGGCGGCATCCTCGAAGGATTCGTGCGCCATCACGTGGCACCAGTGACAGGCGGAGTAGCCCACCGACAACAGCACGGGGCAGTCCCGCTCGGCGGCGGCGGCGAACGCCTCCTCTCCCCAGGGATACCACTCGACCAGATTCTCGGCGTGCTGGCGCAGGTAAGGGCTGGTCTCGCTGGCCAGGCGGTTGGTCATGTGCTCGAGGCTAGTAGTAGCGATGAAAGAATATGCCCGGTGGTGGCTGGCCTCCGTGCCCACCCACCCCCTGTGAACGGCCCGCCAGGCCCGTTAACATGAGAGAGTGACACTAGGAGGTTCCGGTCCCGAAAACGTGCCCACCAGGGAGGCGGGTGCGCCGCCCAAGCTCTCTCACCAGGCGCTCCTTGCCGCCCAGGTCGAGACCCTCGAGACCCCTCGGCGTCACTACGGCGCCGCGGCCAGGGCCCTGTTCGTGCTTCTCGACATTGTCTATGGCCGAGGTCGTACCCTGTCCAAGTTCAAGGTGCTCGAGATCGTGGCGCGGGTCCCTTACCAGTCATGGGAGCAGGTGGCCTACATTGCCGTCACGCATGTTTCTGGGCGCACCGCCCTGGCCCGGCGCATCCACGACCGGGTGCTGGAGACCCGCGCGCAGCAGGACAACGAGGCATGGCACCTGCTGGTTCTCGAGGAGCTGACATCCCAGATTGGGGACAGGGAGGGGCTCTTGCGCTTCGGTGTGATCCCACAGATCTTGGCCTTCGCGTACTACCAGCTCTCCTTCATGCTTTATGTGGTGCGCCCACGCTGGAGCTACCGGCTCAACGCGGACTTCGAGGACCATGCCGAGCACGAGTACATGACAATGGTGACGGAGCACCCAGAGTGGGAGGTCGAGCGATTCGAGTCGTCGTTCGCGGACATCTACGGCAGCTTTGACTCCCTTGCGGACCTGTTCCGCCAGATCGCCCACGACGAACGGGTGCACAAGCAGGAGAGCCTGGCGGCCGTCGCCGAGGCCAGGTTCAGCTGAGGCCAGTGGAAAAAGGGGCCGACTGTTCCAGGGATGCGACACCGAGGGTCGACGCGGCGATTTGAGTGCCGCCAGGGCTGCGAGTGCTGCAAGGGCTGCGAGTGCTGCAAGGGCTGCGAGCTTCGCTCAGCCCACCCTGGAGCTCGGTCGGAGGGCGGGAGAGCTCTGTGGCACGGCGGGGGCGAGCGGGGCCACGGCGTCGAGACGCCGGTAGGGTTCGCCCAGCGCCGGCCGGGGGTCGGGTTGGCCGCGGTTCGGCCAGTGCGCCATGGCCCTCTCCGCCTGGGCGGTGATGGTCAGCGACGGGTTGACCCCCAGGTTGGCAGATATGGCGGTGCCATCCACGACGTGCAGGCCGGGGTGCCCATAGACTCGGTGATAGGCGTCGATGACGCCGCTGGCCGGCGAGTCCCCGATCACTGCGCCCCCGATGAAATGCGCGGTCATCGGGGTGTTGAACAGGTCGCCCCACGCGCCACCCGCTACGCCGTCGATCTTCTCGGCGATCCTGCGCGCCACCTCGTGACCGACCGGGATCCAGGTGGGGCTGGGCTCGCCGTGGCCAGCCTTGGTCGAAAGCCCGACCCGACCGAATGGGCCTGGCTTGGGATACACGGTCATCGAGTTGTCCAAGGACTGCATGACCAGGGCGATGACGGTCTGGCGGGCCCAGCCCCTCACGCCGTAGATGGTCCTCACGTCTCCTCGCTGGCGCCAGGATTCCCGGATGCCCAGCGCTAGCCGGTTGCGCCCCTCTGCGGGGTCGGTGAGAGCGGTCTGGAGCAGGCCCATGAGGTCGCTGCCGTCACCGTAGCGCACCGGCTCGATGTGGGTGTCGGCGTCAGGGTGCACAGATGAGGTGATCGCCACCCCCCGGGTGAAATCGACATCGGAGCGGCGCGAACGTGCTCCGACGATCGCCTCGGAGTTGGTCCGGGTGAGCACGCCCAAGCGGTCGGAAAGGTTGGGTAGCCGGCCTGTGTGGCGCATGCGGTGCATCAGGCGCTGGGTGCCGAGAGTCCCCGCGGCAAGCACGACCTGCCCAGCGGAGAAGATCTTGCGGCCTCCGCTGCCTGAGCGGGCCGTGGGCCTGGTCTCCACGGCGTAGCCCCCTCCGATCAGCGGGCGGACGCCGAGCACCGTGGTCATCGGAACGACGGTCGCCCCGGCGCCCTCGGCGAGGTACAGGTAGTTCTTGACCAGGGTGTTCTTGGCGTTGTGCCGACATCCCGTCATGCACGCCCCGCACTCGATGCAGCCGCGCCGGCGCGGCCCGGCGCCTCCGAAGTACGGATCGTCGACCTCCACCCCCGGCTCGCCGAAGAACACGCCCACCGGGGTCGGCCGGTAAGTGTCGCCAAAGCCCATCTCGGTGGCCACCTGGCGCAGGACCTGATCGGCGGGTGTGGTGGTGGGGTTGGTCGAGATCCCCAGCATTCGACCGGCCAGGTCGAAATAGGGAGCCAGCTCGCTGCGCCAGTCGGTGATCCCCGCCCACTGGGCGTCGTCGTAGAAGGCTTGGGCAGGCGCGTAGAGGGTATTGCCGTAGACCAGCGACCCGCCGCCCACGCCAGCCCCGGCCAGCACGACCACGTCCTTGAGCGGGGCGATCCTTTGGATGCCAAACCAGCCGAGCGCCGGTGCCCACAAGAAGGAGCGCACATCCCAGCTGGTCTCGGGGAGCTCTTCGTCGGCAAAGCGGCGGCCCGCCTCGATGACCGCGACCCGGTATCGCTTCTCGGTGAGCCGCAGCGCCGCCACGCTGCCCCCGAACCCGCTGCCGATGACGACGACGTCGTAGTCGGAGCCAGCCATGTTGCCCAGGCTAGCCGTGGCCAGGTTTCGCCCACAGGGCCTGTACGAGAACAACCTGGGCGGCGAAGCCGCTCAAATGCGGTCCTCGTCAGGGCTATAGCTGTGCCCGCCGCCCAGGTTGTTCTCTGCCAGGCCCTTAGCAGCCCAGAGCCGAGGCGGCGGTGGCGCAGATCTCATCTACGCGGGCGGAGCCCGGCTGGCCCGGGCACCGGACCAGCATGGCCTTGGGAAGGGCTGGATGTTGTCGAAGCTGGCGGTGCGGTCACGAGTGGCGAACGGTCTTGCGGGTCCGGCATGAGGTGTCGTCCGTCGGGCCGCAGGTGCATTGGTGGTCCTCCGCAAGGCAGGAGTGGCATTTATAATTGCTGGCTTGAGCTGGGGGCGCAGTCGCAGGGCACGACGAGCGGGGCTGCTGGCGTCGGGGGTGATCCTCGCGTTCCTGGCTGCCAGCGCGAAACTATTCGTACGGCCGGCCACGAACTTGCCCCAACCAGCCGATGCGATAGTGGTGCTGGGCGGTCGGCCTGCCGGGCGCCTTGTGAGGGGCATCGCCCTGGCCCGCTCGGGCTATGCCCCGGTGCTGGTCATCTCTCAGAGCGCCCTGGGAGGTGCACGCTCTTGTGCTGTCAGCATTCGAGGGGTGAGCGTCATCTGCTTCAGCCCCGACCCGCCGACAACTCAGGGAGAGGCTCGCTTCGTGGCTGCGCTGGCGAACCGGCGCCATTGGCGTCGCTTGATCGTCATCCCCTCGACCACCCAGACGACGCGAGCCCGCATCCGCTTCGGGCGCTGCTACAGCGGCAGCGTTCTCATGGTCCCGGTCGGGTTCTCCACGCCATGGCGCTGGGCCTACGAGATCGTCTATGAGTGGGGAGCGTTGGCCAAGGCGCTGGTCATCCAGCGCACTTGCTGACCGCCACCTTCCAGGCACCTCGTCCGCCAACTCGATGCGAGGTATCGCGCTGTCGGCGCACATGGGCACCACTGCTCGTAAATGGCCGCTCCAGCGTCGAGGGAGGGGCCTCATACCACCAGCGGCCGTACCCTGGTCGAGCCAGGATACGGCCGCTGGTCGTCTGGTCTAAAGCAGGGTCAGAGACGAAAGCAGTCCGGATAGCGAAGACAGTCCGGATAGCGATGGCAGTCCGGGGAGCGATGGCAGTCCGGGGAGCGAAGACAGTCCGGGGAGCGAGGGCAGGCTCACACCAGGAGAGGTGCAGGCGCTGATCGTGATGGTCTGGGTAGGCACCGCCGGCACTGATGGGATTGAGATCACGGTCGGGGTCCCATTGATGGTCACGGTGACGGAGCCGGTGACGACCGATCCGACCGATCCCGTCGTGACGACCAGCGCAACGCCTTGACTACCGCTGGGGCAGGTCCCCGGCACGACGGTTGGAAGCGTGATGGCATCCGGGTTGACCGTGACGGAAACCGTGAGCTCAACACTGGTAACCGCGGCGGTGGGCGTGGTGCAGGTGCCGTTGACACAGACTGTGACCGGCACGCTCGGGATAGTCACGGGACCAACGGTCGCCGAGACTGTGGTCGACTGGGCTGACGCGGGACTGGCCAAGGCCAGCGGACCGAGAATGCCACCTAGCGCCACAACGGGTAATGCCAACATCTTTGCTAGTCCGACGCGCATCTTTGCTCCATTTCTTCTTGTAGGGGGGTTACCTTGTGATATCGTTGCAGGCCCAGGTGACATCCGCAAATCCGTGGCCCGAACAGCTGATGAAAACCTTGTGTACAGTGAGCCTCCAGCTTGGGTAGACGAGCATCTCCGCGGGCCTCCCACCATGCGGACGGCGAGGGAATCCTCGATGTGCTTGATGGGCAGTATTGCGCCCCTCGACGTCAGTCTGCTGGTGGGCGCAGAGCGCCCGCGCCCCACCAGCACCGGTGCCCCCACCGGCGCCCCCCTGAGCGAGACGGGCGCCGGTGGTGGGCCAGCGGCTCTT
>JAVKSL010000020.1:0-38662 GCA_039583695.1 Acidimicrobiales bacterium
CGCCGAGCCTGTCGCCGCCGAGCCCGCCCGATGAACCCGCGCAGCCTCATCATCAAACCGGTGGTGTCTGAGGCCTCCTACACCCGCCTGGAGGACAACGTGTACACCTTCGTGGTTCACCTCGACGCCACCAAGATCCAGATCCGGCAGGCGATCGAGGAGATCTTCGAGGTCAAGGTGCTCAAAGTGAACACGCTGAACCGCAAGGGCAAGCGCAAGCGGAACCGAAAGACCGGTCAGGAAGGCAAGAGGCCTGACACCAAACGCGCTATGGTGACCCTGGCCGCTGGCGACAAGATCGAGCTATTTGGTGGGAGCACTCCCTGATGGCCCTGCGCAAACGCAAGCCCACCAGCCCCGGACGGCGATTCCAGTCCGTCTCGGACTTCTCCGAGATCACCCGGTCCACCCCCGAGCGCTCCCTCCTCGAGCCCAAGCCCTCCACCGGTGGCCGCAACGTCCACGGTCGCAAGACCGCGCGCCACCGCGGCGGCGGTCACAAGCAGGCCTATCGCATCGTGGACTTTCGCCGGGACAAGGACGGTGTGCCGGCCAAGGTGGCCCAGATCGAGTACGATCCCAACCGCAACGCCCGCATCGCCTTGCTGCACTACCTGGACGGCGAGAAGCGCTACATCCTGGCTCCGGCCAAGGTCAACGTGGGCGACATGCTCCAGTCTGGCCGCGGCGCCGACATCCGCCCGGGCAATGCCCTGCCGATGCGCTACATACCCGTCGGCTCGACGATCCACAACGTGGAGATGCGACCCGGTGGCGGCGGCAAGATGGCCCGCGGCGCCGGAACGAGTGTCCAGCTCGTGGCCAAGGAGGGCGACTTCGCCACCCTGCGACTGCCCTCCACCGAGATGCGCAGGGTCCCCATCGACTGCCGGGCGACGCTCGGCGAGGTGGGCAACGCCGAGGCCGAGCTGCGGGTGATTGGCAAGGCTGGCCGCAACCGCCACCTCGGCGTGCGCCCCCAGACCCGCGGCGTAGCCATGAACCCCGTCGACCACCCGCTCGGGGGGGGCGAGGGCAAGAGCTCCGGTGGGCGCCACCCGGTCTCGCCCTGGGGCAAGCCCGAGGGCCGGACCCGAAGCCGGTCAAAGGATTCAGACAAGCTCATAGTGCGCCGTCGCCGCACCCGCGGCGCCCGCCGTTAGGACTCCAGGAGACCCATGCCCCGCAGCCTAAAAAAGGGTGCCTTCGTCGACGATCACCTGCTCCGCAAGGTCGACGACCTCAACGCCCGCAACGAGAAGCGCGTGATCAAGACCTGGTCACGGCGCTCAACGGTCATCCCGGACATGGTGGGCCATACCATCGCGGTCCACGACGGGCACCGCCACATCCCAGTCTATCTGACCGAGTCGATGGTCGGGCACAAGCTGGGCGAGTTCGCCCCCACCCGGACCTTCCGGTATCACGCTGGCCAGGAACGCGCAGGTAGGAGATAATGACCGCCACCAAGACCAACGAGCGTTCCGGCACCCGGGCGGTCCTGCGCCATTGCCACATGTCGGCCTTCAAGGCCCGCGAGGTTCTCGACCTGATCCGAGGCAAATCGATTTCCGAGGCAGCGGCCACCCTGCGCTTCTGCGAGCGCGACGCCGCCATGGTGATCGCCAAGCTGCTTGCCTCCGCCGCGGCCAACGCCGAGAACAACGATGGCATGAGCCCCGACGAGTGCTACGTGTCGTCCTGTTACGCCGACGAGGCCAACACCGTGAAGCGCTGGAGGCCCAGGGCCAGGGGTCGGGCCACCCGCATCCGCAAGCGCACATGCCACATCACGCTGATCGTGAGCCGCCGCTCCGACGAGGAGCTCCGGCGCCAGCGGGCCCGGGCGAAGGACGAGGCGTCCGCCCGCCGGGCCCGCCGGGTCGAAGGGGCCCGCAGAAGCACCCGGCGCACGGCCGGCGGGGTGGCCTGATGGGCCAGAAGGTAAACCCGTACGGGTTCAGGCTCGGGATCACCACCGACTGGAAGTCACGCTGGTTCGACGATCGGACCTACCAGGATTCGGTGATCGAGGACTACAAGATCCGCTCGTACCTGAGCACCCAGCTGGAGTCGGCCGCGGTGAGTCGCATCGAGGTCGAGCGCACCCGCGACCGCCTGCGGGTCGACATCCACACTGCCCGCCCGGGCATCGTCATCGGGCGGCGGGGCACCGAGGCCGACCGCCTGCGCACCGATCTGGCCCGCATCACCCACAACCCCAAGATCCAGCTCAACATCCAGGAGATCAAGCAGCCCGAGCTGGATGCCGCCCTCATCGCCCAAGGTATCGCCGATCAGCTCGCCCGACGCATCAGCTTCCGCCGGGCGATGAAGCGGGCCCTACAGACCGTGCAAAAGGCAGGCGGCCAGGGCATCAAGGTCCAGTGCTCGGGTCGCCTCGGCGGATCGGAGATGGCCCGCAAGGAGAGCTACCGTGAGGGCCGGGTTCCCCTGCACACGCTGCGGGCCGACATCGACTACGGATTCCGGGAGGCCAAGACCACCTACGGGTGCATAGGCGTGAAGGTGTGGATCTACAAGGGTGACATCCTGCCCTACAAGACGGCTTCTGACGACAAGATCCGCAGCGAGGCAGCGATGGCGGTGGGCGAGACCTCCGGCCAGGTTCGCCCTCGCCGGGTCATCACCGCTGGCGGCGGGCGGCGCCGACCCGACCAGGGCGAACCCGGAGCGCTGCCGAGCACTTCTGACGAATATGCCACCGTGAGCCAGACCGCCGTGGCCACCCAGCCTGAGCCCGCCGCTGCGCCAGCCCCCCCGACCCCTGAGGCCGACGCCCTCGAGCGCCTCCTCGCCGAGGAAGAGGAGATCGAGCGCCGCACCCAGGAGTCCCACCACGAGGCTCCCCACTTCCGTCGGGAGTCCGACTGATGCCGGAGGTTCGCCAATGCTGATGCCCCGCAAGGTGGCCCACCGCAAGCAGCAGCGGGGACGCCTCACCGGCATGTCCCGCTCGGGCACGACTGTCTGCTTTGGAGACTTCGGCATACAGGCGATGGAGCCGGGCTGGCTCACCGCCCGCCAGATCGAGGCAGCCCGGATCGCCATGACCCGCCACGTCAAGCGTGGCGGCAAGGTGTGGATCAGGGTCTTTCCGGACAAGCCGGTGACCCACAAGCCTGCCGAGACCCGCATGGGCTCGGGCAAGGGCAACCCCGAGCTGTGGGTGGCCGTGGTGCGTCCGGGCAGGATCCTCTTCGAGCTGGCGGGGGTCCATGAGGATCTGGCCCGCGCAGCCCTGGAGCGCGCCATCCAAAAGCTGCCCATCCAGGCTCGTTTTGTCAGCCGGGCCAGCCAGGAGCTGGCCGGGATGGAGGTCTGATGGCGGACTACATTCGCACCACCAAAGCCGAGCTGGATGGCCTCGACGACGAGGAGCTGATCGTCCGGGTGGCCAACGCCCGCCAGGAGCTGTTCAACCTGCGCTTCCAGCTGGCTACCGGGCAGCTCACCAACAACTCGCGGATCGGGGCACTGCGGCGTGAGGTGGCCCAACTGCTCACCACCCAGCGCCAACGTGAGATCGCTCTGGTCGAAGAATACTACCTAGCCCAGCTACAAGAAGGGACCGGCTGATGGTCGACGCCCAAGCGCCTGCGGAGGTCCGGCCCAACGGTCGCAAGGTCCGTGAGGGCACTGCGGTATCGGTGGCCATGGACCGCACGGTGATTGTCGAGGTCACCGAGCGGGTGCGCCACAGGCGCTACTCCAAGACCGTGCAGCGTACCAAGCGACTTTATGCCCACGACGAGGCCAACGACGTGAACCTGGGTGACCGGGTCCGGGTTGCCGAGACTCGCCCGCTGTCCAAGCTCAAGCGCTGGCGCGTCGTCGAGGTCCTGGAGCGGGCGAGATGATCCAGGCCGAGACCCGGCTGCGGGTTGCCGACAACTCTGGCGCCAAGGAGGTGCTGTGCATCAAGGTGCTGGGTGGCTCCAAGCGCCGTTACGCCAGCATTGGCGACATGTTCGTGGCCACGGTCAAAGACGCCATACCCGGTGCCGCGGTCAAGCGTGGTGACGTGGTCCGCTGTGTGGTCGTGCGGACCAAGAAGGAGCGCCGCCGTCCGGACGGCAGCTACATCCGATTCGACGAGAATGCCGCGGTGCTGGTCAACGACGCCCTCCAGCCGCGGGGCACCCGGATCTTCGGCCCTGTCGGGCGCGAGTTGCGGGACAAGCGCTTCATGCGCATTGTCTCGCTGGCCCCGGAGGTCCTCTAAGATGAGGATCCGCAAGGGAGACCGGGTGGTGGTCCTGTCCGGCAAGGACAAGGGCCGCGAGGGTCTGGTCATGCGGGCCATGCCGGCCGAGGGCAAGGTCGTGGTGGAGGGCGTCAACATCGCCCGCCGGAGCACCAAGGCGACCCGGGGGACCATGCAGGGAGGCATCATCGACAAGGACATGCCCATGCCAGTATCCAAGGTGGCCATCGTGTGCCCAACCGACGGTCCCACCCGGATAGGGATGCGCCTGGACCCCGACGGCACCAAGCACCGCATCTGCCGCAAGTGCGGGACCACGCTGTGAGCCCCGCAGCCGCCAAGAGCGCTCCCGGCAAGGGTGGCCCCGGCAAGGCTGGCTCGTCCAAGGCAGCCGCCTCCGGCACCAGGGACCGGGATCAGGCTGCCACCAAGGGCAGGGCGGCTCAGGCCGCCGCGGCCAAGGCCCGCGCGAGCTCCCCGTCGGCAAAAGGCGCAGCCAAGGGCTCGGCACCCAGCCCGCCCCGCCTGAAGGTTCGTTACAACAACGAGGTGCGGGCAGCGCTCGGCAAGTCACTCGGTCTCTCCAACGTCATGCAGGTGCCGCGATTCGAGAAGATCGTGGTAAACATGGGTGTCGGGCGGGCCACCCAGCAGCAGTCCCTCCTGGAGGGAGCGGTGCGGGACCTGCGAGCTATCACCGGCCAGAAGCCTCTGGTGACCACGGCCCGCAAGTCGGTGGCCGCCTTCAAGCTGCGCGAGGGCAACGCGATCGGCGCCAAGGTCACCCTTCGCGGCGACAGGATGTGGGAGTTCTTCGACCGCCTGGTGAGCCTGGCGATCCCACGCATCCGGGACTTCCGGGGACTTGCATCCACGTCGTTCGACGGAGCGGGCAACTACACCTTCGGGGTCACCGAGCAGCTCATCTTTCCCGAGGTTGAATACGATCAGGTAGATATCACGAGGGGAATGGACATCACGATCGTCACGACAGCCAAGACCGACGCCGAGGGCCGGGCACTGCTCGGCGCCTTCGGCTTCCCATTCCGACGCGAGGTGCAGTAATGGCCAAGACGGCGCTGGTATGCAAGCAGCAGCGCAAGCCCAAGTTCAAGGTGCGGGCGTACACCCGCTGCCGGCGTTGCGGGCGGCCTCACGCGGTGTACCGCAAGTTCGGGCTGTGTCGCGTCTGCCTCCGGATGATGGTGCACGCGGGAGAGATACCCGGCGTGACCAAAGCCAGCTGGTGAGCGCGCTATGACCATGACCGATCCCGTCGCGGACATGCTCACCCGCATACGCAACGCCAACGTGGCCATGAAGGACACAGTGAGCATGCCCGGCTCGAAGCTCAAGGAGAGCCTGGCCGGCCTGCTGGTCCGCGAGGGCTACATCGCGGGCTACCGCTGTGCCGAAGCGCCGGGCAAGCTGGGAAAGGTCCTGGAGATCGACCTCAAGTACACCCCGGACCGGGCTCGCACGATCTCTGGCCTGCGCCGGGTGTCCAAGCCCGGGTTGCGGGTGTATACCCAGGTCGACAAGCTGCCCCGGGTGCTCGGCGGGCTCGGTGTTGCTGTGGTGTCGACCAGCCAGGGACTGATGACCGACCGTGAGGCGCGCCAGCGTCACGTGGGTGGGGAGGTCCTGTGCTACGTCTGGTAGGTTCGGCACCGGTCCAACGAAGCCCGACGTCGCAACGAGCACAGGGGAGCGACTGATGTCCAGAGTCGGACGAGCGCCGATCATCGTGCCCGACGGCGTCACCGTTACCCTGGTCGAGTGCCAGGTCACGGTCAAGGGTCCGGGCGGTGAGCTGAGCCGGGCGCTGCCTGGCGAGATCACCGTGCGCCGTGACGGCGCCAGCCTGGTGGTCGAGCGTCCTGACGACCAGCGCCACAACCGCGCCCTGCATGGCCTCACCCGTTCCCTCGTGGCCAACATGGTCACCGGGGTGACGACCGGGTTCGTGAAGGACCTGGAGATCGTGGGCGTGGGCTATCGCGCCCTGGCCAAGGGTCCGGGCGAGCTAGAGCTGGCCCTGGGCTACAGCCACCCGGTCCCGGTGCGCGCCCCCGCGGGGATCGCCTTCGAGGTGCCAGCGCCAACTCGCATCCGGGTGCTGGGCATCGACAAGGAGCTGGTGGGACAAGTGGCCGCCGATATTCGTAAGCTGCGCAAGCCCGAGCCCTACAAGGGCAAGGGCGTGCGCTACGCAGGCGAGCGGGTTCTCCGCAAAGCCGGAAAGGCAGCCAAGTGAGTCACGCCAGGCCGACCCACTCGACCGCCACAGCTCGCACCGTCGTGCTGCGCAAGCGGCGCCACTCCCGGGTGCGCAAGAAGGTGATCGGCACGCCCGAGCGTCCCCGTCTGGCCGTGTTCCGCTCGAACCGCCACATCGTGGCCCAGGTCATCGACGACAGTGCTGGCCGGACTATCGCCGCGGCATCGACCAACGAGACCGCGCTGGCTTCCGGTGGCACTGGCACTGGAAACGTCGCGGCCGCCAGCGCGGTTGGCAGGGCGGTCGCCGAGCGGGCCAGGGCGGCCGGGGTGACCAAGGTAACTTTTGACAGAGGTGGGTTCAGCTATCACGGCAGGGTCGCTGCAGTGGCGGATGCCGCACGAGAGTCCGGATTGGAGCTGTAAGTGCCCGATAGCCAGTACGAGGAGCGCACGATCAAGGTGAATCGGGTGGCCAAGGTGGTGAAGGGAGGGCGGCGCTTCTCCTTCACCGCCCTCATGGTCATCGGTGACGGCAACGGCAAGGTTGGCCTGGGCTACGGCAAGGCCAAGGAGGCCGGGCTGGCGGTCCAAAAGGGGATCGAGGAGGCAAAGAAGAACCTCTTCGACGTGCCCCGGGCCGGCACGACCATCGTACACCCGGTGATCGGCGAGAGCGGGGCGGGCAGGGTCATGCTCAAGCCTGCAGCGCCGGGAACCGGGGTCATCGCGGGCGGTGCGGCACGTGCCGTGCTGGAGATGGCAGGCATTCACGACGTGCTGGCCAAGTCCCTCGGCTCCTCCAACGGCATCAACGTGGCGCACGCGACGATCGCCGGGCTCAAGGCCCTCAAGCGACCGGACCAGATCGCCCGAGCCCGGGGTAAGTCCCCCGAGGAGGTCACCCCCGCCGGAGTGCTCCGGGCATACCGCGAGTCCGAGGGTGGGCCGCACATCCCATTCGAGGTGGCATGATGGTTGCTTCAGCGACCAACGGGCCGGCGAGCAGTGGGCCGGCGAGCAGTGGGCCGGCGAGCACCGACATCGTGGTGCGCCAGGTGCGCTCGGCCATCGGCTCCAAGCCCAAGCACCGGGGTACGCTCCGGGCGCTCGGGCTCGGTCGCATCGGCAAGTCCCGTTGCCTGCCTGACCGTCCCGAGATTCGGGGCATGATCGCCCGGGTTGCGCACCTGGTGAGCGTCGAGCCCGTGCCCGAACCACGTAGCTTGGGTCATTCTGACATCAGAGAGGTCGCCATGACCCAAACTGCGCTGCCAAGGAGCGATTCTAGGCACCAGGAGGCCAGCTCATGAAAATCCACGACCTCGCGCCCGCCCCGGGCTCACACCGTGCCCGGCGCCGCGTCGGCCGGGGAGTCGGCGGCAAGGGCGGCAAGACCGCCGGGCGTGGCACCAAGGGACAGAAGGCCCGCGGCTACGTCAAGCCGGGATTCGAGGGCGGCCAGCTCCCGCTCACCCAGCGCATCCCCAAGCGGAAGGGCTTCAAGAACCCCTTCCGCGTCGAGTACCACCCGGTGAACCTGGATGCCCTGGAGGCACTGGTCATTGAGGAGGGCGCAGCTGTGGTCTCTCCCGAGACGTTGCGCCAGGCTGGCCTGGTCCACTCCTCGGGGCTGGTGAAGGTCCTGGGCCGCGGTGAGCTGACCCATGCCCTGTCGGTATCGGCACACGCCTTCTCGGAGTCGGCCGAACGCGCCATTCTCGCCGCAGGCGGTAGCGTGAGCGTGATCCCGCCGCCGTTCGGCAACGGTCGCCCCCCGGCCAAGGGAAACGCACTCACCAACCGCTGACGAACTGTCCCAGGAGAGGAGTCTTGCCAGTGGCGTCCTTCACCAACATTTTCAAGGTACGGGACCTGCGCAACAAGGTCATTTTCACCCTGTTCATCATCGCGGTCTACGAGCTGGGCGCGTCTGTGACGGTGCCAGGGGCCAGCCTCAGCGCGGTCCATTCCCTGGAGGCGCAGGCCAAGCAGGGGGGGATCCTCGGCTTCCTCAATCTGTTCACTGGTGGAGGCCTCACCCGGGTGGCGGTCTTCGGGCTCGGGATCATGCCGTACATCACCAGCTCGATCATCATCCAGCTTCTGGTGACCGTCATACCCAAGCTGGAGGAGTGGCAGGAGCAGGGGGCGGTGGGACAGCGCAAGCTGACCCAGACCACCCGTTACCTCACGATCTCCCTGGCAATCCTCCAGTCGACGGGGCTCGCTTTCGCCTTCCACAGTGGGAGCCTGTTTGGGGGCGCCACCAGCATCGACCTGATTCCCAACTTCACCGTCCCGAGGGTGATGTTCATCGTGCTCACGCTCACCGCGGGCACAGCCGTGGTGATGTGGCTGGGTGAGCTCATCACCCAGCGGGGCGTCGGCCAGGGGATGTCGATCATCATCTTCACCGAGGTGGTCGCGGCGCTGCCCGGCGGCGGTGGCGCCGTGCTCACCCAGGGTGGCAAGCTCAAGTTCGCGATAGTGATCCTGCTGGCCGTGTTCCTCCTGGTCTCGATCACTTTCATGGAGCTGGGCCAGCGCCGGGTCCCGATCACCTTCGCCAAGCGGGTGATGGGCCGGCGCGAGTACGGCGGCCTGTCCAGCTACATCCCGCTCAAGGTCAACCAGGCAGGGGTCATCCCGGTGATCTTCGCCAGCTCGGTGCTCTACTTCCCGGTCCTTCTATCCAACGTGATCCCGTCCAGCGCGATGCGGACCTTCATCAACAACCAGCTGCAGCCCACCAGCTTGTGGTACATCGGTCTGTACGGTGTGTTCACGGTCCTGTTCACCTTCTTCTACGTGAGCATCCAATTCGACCCGGCCAAGCAGGCAGACATCATCCGCAAGCAGGGCGGCTACATCCCGGGTGTCCGCCCGGGCCCACCCACCCAGCGGTACCTGTCCCAGATCCTGTACCGCCTTACCTTGCCGGGCTCGCTGTTCCTGGCCGCGGTGGCGATCCTGCCAGCGGTGGTCCTGGCTCTTTGGCACATCAATAGCCTGCCGTTCGTCGGGGTCACGCTGCTCATCGCGGTGGGTGTCTCGCTGGAGACCATGAAGCAGATCGACAGCCAGCTGATGATGCGCAACTACGACGGCTTCTTGGCAAGATAGACCCAGCCAGATAGTTGATCAGAAGCATAAGGCTCATCATCCTCGGCAAGCAGGGCGCCGGGAAGGGGACGCAGTGTGTGAGGCTGTCCCATCACTTCGTCGTGCCTCACATCTCGACCGGGGACATCTTCAGGGCGGCCACCCGCTCCGATGACCAGCTGGGCCGCGAAGCCCGCAAGTACATGTCGTCGGGTGAGCTGGTGCCCGACGAGATCGTGCTGCGTGTGGTGGCCGAGCGCCTAGCCCAGGATGACGCCCGCACCAGGGGGTTCGTCCTGGACGGCTTTCCGCGCACGGCCCACCAGGCAGAGGGCCTCGACGCCATGCTGGCGCCGTGCTCTGTGGATCTGGCGGTCGACCTCGAGCTGCCCACGGCCATAGCGTTGAAGCGCCTGGCTGGCCGGCGAGTCTGCGCGGCGTGCGGGGCCAACTACTCCGTCAAGCGCCCGCCTTCGACCAACTGGACTTGTGACATCTGCGGCGGCGAGGTGATCCAGCGCGCGGACGACACCGAGGCCGCCATCGGACGACGCCTGGATCTCTACGAACGCCAGACCGCGCCGCTCATCAAGTGGTACCTGGAGCGGGATCGCCTGGCGGTGGTCAACGGGATGGGGGACCCCGACGAGGTGATGGCCCGCTTGGTCGGCGTGATCGAGCGCCGCCGCGCAATGCAGCCCGAGCCGGCCGCGGGGGGGACTGACGCCCGCTAAGATGGTCCCTCGCCCAGAGGCGCTTAGCCTTCGCGCGCACGTTGGTGAGTGGGCACCCAGCTCGACTTGCCACGGTCTTAAATTTCTTGAGAGCCCGACTGTAGGAGGACACCTGCCCAAGCCCAAAGAGGACGCCATCGTGCTGGAGGGGACCGTCACCGAGCCCCTGCCCAACGCGATGTTCCGCGTGGAGCTGGAGAACGGCCACAAGGTGCTAGCCCACAGCTCAGGCAAGATGCGCATGCACCGGATCCGCATCCTCCCAGGTGACAAGGTCCAGGTGGAGATCACCCCCTACGACCTGACCCGCGGCCGCATCACCTACCGGTACAAGTGAGGGACTGATGAAGGTTCGACCCAGCGTCAAGCCGATGTGTGAGAAGTGCAAGGTGATCCGCCGGCATGGCCGGGTGATGGTGCTTTGCCCCAACCCGCGCCACAAGCAGCGCCAGGGCTAGGACCGTGGCCCGCATAGCAGGAGTCGACATCCCCCGGGAGAAGCGGCTCGAGATCTCCCTCACCTACATCTTCGGCGTCGGCCTCACAACCGCCCAGCAGGCTTGCGAGGCCACCGGGATCAACCCCGACACCAGGGTTCGGGAGCTCACCGACGAAGAGGTGGCTCGGCTTCGGACCTGGATCGATGCCAACGTCAAGACCGAGGGCGACCTGCGTCGGGTCGTTGCCACCGACATCAAGCGCAAGATGGAGATTGGCTCCTACCAGGGGATCCGCCACCGCCGTGGTCTCCCGGTCCGGGGTCAGCGCACCCATACCAACGCCCGTACCCGCAAGGGCCCCAAGAAGACTGTGGCCGGCAAGAAGAAGGTTCGCAAGCACTGATGACTTTTTGGCAAGCACTGACACCGACACGCATCACCCACGCCTGATGGCCAAGCCCAAGGCCGGAGGCCGGCGTCCGCGCCGGCGGGAGCGCAAGAATGTCGCCTATGGCATAGCGCACATCAAGTCAAGCTTCAACAACACCATCATCTCGATCACCGATCCGGAGGGCAACGTGCTGGCCTGGAGCTCCGCGGGAAACGTGGGCTTCAAGGGCTCACGCAAGTCGACCCCATTCGCGGCCCAGATGGCGGCGGAGGCCTGCGCCAAGCGGGCCATGGAGCACGGCGTGCGCAAGGTGGACGTGTTGCTGCGAGGCCCCGGCTCGGGTCGGGACACCGCGCACCGGGCGCTGGCCAACTCGGGCATCGAGGTCGCCAGCATCAAGGACGTCACCCCGATCCCCCACAACGGCTGCCGTCCCAAGAAGCGGCGGAGGGTCTGATGGCTCGCTACACGGGACCGGTCTGCAGGCTGTGCCGGCGGGAGAAGGTCAAGCTGTACCTCAAGGGCCCGAAGTGCGACACGATGCGCTGTCCCATCGAGCGGCGCCCCTACCCGCCGGGCGAACACGGTCGTGACCGGCTCCGCCAGGGCAGCGAGTACCAGACCCAGCTGCGGGAGAAGCAAAAGGCGCGCCGCATCTACGGGGTCCTCGAGAGCCAGTTCGTCGGCATCTACGAGGAGGCGACCCGCCAGCCCGGCGTGAGCGGAGAGAACCTGTTGCGGATGCTGGAGCTACGGCTGGACAACATCGCGTTTCGGGCCGGGTGGGGCTCCAGCCGCAACCAGGCGCGCCAGCTGGTGCGCCACGGGCACGTGAAGGTGAACTCCAAGCGGGTGGATATTCCTTCCTATCGGGTTCGCAAGGGCGACGTCATCTCGCTGAGCGGCCCGGCAACCGAGATGATCGTGATCCAGCACAACCGGGATACCCTCGACCGGGCGGTCCCGCCCTGGCTGGAGGCCATGCCCGAGGCATCCAGCGTCAGGGTGCTGAACCCGCCGCTTCGCGAGCACATCGACGTTCCAGTCAAAGAGCAGCTCATCATCGAGCTGTACTCGAAGTAAAGAGGCAAAGGAGCTCTCCACTTGCTTATCATCCAGCGTCCCAGTGTCGAAGCCCTCGGCGAGGAGGAGGCCGGCCATCAGCGTTTTGCCATCGGCCCGCTCGACCCTGGCTTCGGGCACACCATCGGCAACTCCCTGCGGCGGACCCTTCTGTCGTCGATACCGGGGGCTGCGGCCACCCAGGTGCGTTTCGACGACGCCCTTCACGAGTTCACCACCCTGCCCGGGGTCAAGGAGGATGTCACCGACATCATCTTGAACCTCAAGGACCTGGTCCTTCGGGTCGAGACGGACGAGTCGGTCACCTTGCGCCTCGACGTGGCCGGCCCCGGCGAGGCCACCGCGGCCGACCTGGTGCTGACCGCCGACGTCGAGGTGCTCAACCCCGAGCTTCACCTGGCGACCATCAACGCCAAGGGCCGCTTGGCCATGGACGTGGTCGTCGAGCGCGGCCGGGGTTATGCATCGGCAGAGCGCAACAACCGCTCGGCGACCATAGGGGTGATCCCGATCGACTCGATCTACTCTCCCGTGCGCCGGGTTGCTTTCACCGTCGAGCCAACCCGGGTCGAGCAGTCCACCGACTACGACCGCTTGGTGCTGGACATAGAGACCGATTCCTCGATCAGCCCTCGTGACGCCCTGGCGTCAGCGGCCCAGACACTGCGGTCGCTGTTGGGGCTGCTCACCGAGATTAGTGAGCACCCGCGGGGCTTGGAGCTGGGGGACATCGACTCGTTCTCCAGCGGCTCGCCGGACCTTGACCTGCTCATCGAGGATCTCGACCTGTCGGAGCGCCCCCGCAACTGCCTCAAGCGAGCCCAGATCAACACGATCGGCGAGCTGGTGGCCCGCAGCGAGGAGGAGCTCCTGGACATCACCAACTTTGGCCAGAAGTCCCTGGACGAGGTCATAGTCCGCCTGGACGAGCGGGGCCTGTCCCTGCGATTCAAGGAGGCCTAGGATGGGCGTGCCGGGCCAGCCCCGCAAGGGACCACGTCTTGGGGGCGACGCAGCGCACCAGCGGGCGATGCTGGCCAACCTGGTGGCTTCGCTGATTGCAGCCGAGGCCTTGGTGACCACGGAGGCCAAGGCCAAGGCAATGCGCCCGGTGGCCGAGCGCTGCATCACCAAGGCCCGCAAGGGCGGGCTGCACAACCGGCGCCAGGTGCTGGCATTCCTCCGGGATCCGGACATGGTCTACAAGCTGTTCTCCGACGTCGGCCCCCGCTTCGTCGACCGCCCAGGCGGCTACACGCGCATCCTCAAGCTGGGTCCGCGCCACGGCGACAACGCCCCCATGGCCCGCATAGAGCTGGTCAACTAAGGCTCGGTGGGGCCGGTGCCGGGGCCGGTGGGGCCGGGGCCGGCGGGGAGTCGGCTTCGCCTCACGGTTGCCTACGACGGGGCCGGGTTCACAGGCTTCGCTGCCCAGCCGGGGCAGCGCACGGTCGGTGGAGTGCTGGCTGGGGCGATTGCCAAGGTGGTGGGCCGGCCGGTGAGGCTCACCTGTGCCGGGCGAACCGACTCCGGGGTTCACGCCTGGGGCCAGGTGGTTCACACCGACGTGCCTCGGGCACTACGCGGCGGCCCGCTGGAGCCGGCCCGGCTCGCCGCTTCATGCAACTCGATCCTCGCCCCCGAGGTGGTGGTGCGGTCGGCGGGCTGGGCGGTGGCCGGGTTCGACGCTCGGCGATCGGCCTTGTCCCGGGCATACCGCTACGCGATCTTGTGCGGGCCGGTGCCCGATCCCGCCCTGGCGGGACAGGTGTGGCACCTGGCCGTTCCCCTCGATCTGACCTCGATACGGGTGGCCACCGAAGCGATCCTGGGAGAGCACGACTTCTCGTCTTTCTGCAGGCGCCCGCCAGACGGCGGATCCCTGGTGCGGCGCGTGCTCGGCGCATCCTGGAGCGTGGCCGAGGTGCGGGCCGGCCTTCGGGTCACCTTCGAGGTGGAGGCATCCTCGTTCTGCCACCAGATGGTGAGATCGCTGGTGGGGACCCTGGTGGAGATCGGCAGGGGGCGGCTTGGGGTAGCGGCGATGCCGGACGTTGTGCAGGCGCGAGACAGGGCGCGCGCCGCCTCCCCGGCACCTCCCCAGGGCCTTTGCCTATGGGAAGTCCGCTATCCGCAGTGGTGCGAGAGCTCGGTGGGTTCAACCCAGGAGGGATCAGCCCAGCAGGTTGAGCCGGCCACAGGAGGGATCAGCCCAGCAGGTTGAGCCGGCCCAGGCCAACCGCGGACAGGGCGGCACGCAGCTCGATGGTCACCCAGCTGAGCCGGTCGAACGCCAGAAGGACGCCGAATCCGGCGAGCAACACCGCGGAGAAGACTGTTATCGCGCCCAGGTGGCGCTTCACCCAGGCGAAGGCCCCGGTTAGGCGTCCGGCAGCCAGGCCCGTCGCCAGGAATGGGACCCCCAGGCCGGCGGAGTAAGCGGCTAACAGGACAGCCCCGTGCGCAACCTGTCCCTGAGCGGCGGCGACAGTGAGCACCGATGCCAGCACGGGGCCGATACAGGGTGTCCAGCCGAACCCGAAGGCGATGCCCGCTAGCGGCGCGGTGAACGGGCCCATTCGTGAGGCGCGAGGGTGGAAACGGCGTTCCTGGTACATCCGGGGGGCGTTGAGTACCAGCGAGCCAATCAGGTAGGCAGCCATCGCCACCAGCACCACGCCCGAGATGCGAGTAAGCAGGATCTGGTGCCTGATCAACAGCGAGCCGGCCCAGGTGGCTGGCAGGCTGAGCGCGATGAACACTGCCGAGAACCCGGCGATGAACAAGAGCGTGTCCCGGGTGATCCGGCTCAGGTGGTGGGTCGCCCCCGAGGAGACCTCGGCAACGTCCAAGCCGGTGATCACCGATAGGTAAGCCGGCACAATTGGCAGCACGCAGGGCGAGAGGAACGACACCAGCCCGCCTGCAAAGGCCACCAGGAACCCTATCCCCATCTCGCAGACATTAGCCCCGCCGCCGTCGTTGTCAAAGGCATGTCCGGGCCGTAGCCAGGCGCAGCTCACCGGGCCGTAGCCAGGCGCAGCTCACCGGGCCGTAGCCAGGCGCAGCTCACCGGGCCGCCGCCAGGCGCAGCTCACCGGGCCGCCGCCAGGCGCAGCTCACCGGGCCGCCGCCAGGCGCAGCTCACCGGGCCGCCGCCAGGCCCAGTTCACCGGGCCGTAACATCCGTCGCCCTACCATCGTGGCGTGACCCGTGCCCTTGTCGAGGAGCGTGCCTTCCTGGAGGAGCGACGCGCCCTGCTGGCGGACCCGTCCAGGCACGGCCTGGAGCTGGCCGGAGCGCACGCCGCCCTGGTGGACGTCTGGCTGGCCGGGCTGCTGGGGACAGAGAAGGGTGTCGCGCTGGTGGCGGTCGGCGGGCACGGCCGTCGGGAGCTGTTCCCTGCCAGCGATCTGGACCTGGTGCTCCTCCACAAGGGGCGCCGGGACATAGCCTCGGTTGCCGAGCGGATCTGGTACCCCATCTGGGACGCGCATCTTGCGCTCGACCACAGCGTTAGGACGGTCAAGGAGGCGCTTTTCGTTGCCCGCGACGACCTCAAGGCCGCCCTCGGGCTCGTCGACGCCCGGCTGGTGGCCGGTGATGCCGACCTGGCGGCTGACCTGCTCGAGCGGTCTGCCAAGCAGTGGCGAGACGGCGCTCGCCGCAACCTTCCCCTCCTGGACGCAATGTGCGCCGAGCGTCACCAGGGCGCAGGCGAGCTGGCGTTCCTTCTCGAACCGGACGTCAAGGAGGCGAAGGGAGGTCTCCGTGATCTCACCGCCATGCGGGCGCTCGCCGCCGCGGCCCCGATCCTCGGCCCGATCCTCGCCGAGGCCGGTCCCTCGCTGGCGGAGGCGGCCCGGGTCCTGTGCGCCGTCCGGGTCGAGCTCCACCGCCAGTCGGGGCGCGGCCTCGACCGCCTCCTGCTGCAGGAGCAGGATGCGGTGGCGGCAGCCTTGGGCGCCGCCGACGCCGACGTGCTGATGGCCCAGGTGGCTGGCGCAGCCCGCTCGGTGGCCTGGACCGGCGACGATGCCTGGCGGCGGGTCCGATCCTGGTTGGCCGGGCCGCGGGGCCGGGCCGTCGCTCCGGACAGGCTGCTCGCTCCAGGCATCGTCCTGCGAGAGGGGGAGGTAGAGGTACTGGCGCCGTCGGGGCTGCCTATCACCCTAATCCTTCGCGCCGCCGACGCAGCGGCAAGCAATAGAGCCCGGTTGAGCCGGACTGCCCTGTCCACCCTCGCATCGCGCTCGGAGGAGCTGGACCCGCTGGCCCCCTGGCCGCCGGAGGCGCTCCAGGCCCTGGTGTCGCTGCTGGGGGCCGGGCGCCCGGCTATCGATGTCCTGGAGGACCTCGATAGCCGAGGTGTGCTGGTGAGGATCCTCCCAGAGTGGGCTGCGGTCCGCAATCGGCCCCAGCGCAACGCTTACCATCGCTTCACCGTGGACCGCCACCTGCTGGAGACGGCGGCTGGGGCGGCAGCACTCCTGCGGCATGTGACCCGTCCTGACCTCCTGCTGGTCGGGGCGTTGCTCCACGACATCGGGAAGGGCTATCCAGGGGACCACACCGGGGCTGGCATGGCTCTCATGGCGACGATCGGACCCCGACTCGGCTTCCCCGCCGAGGACGTGTCCTGCTTGGTGGCGATGGTCCGTCACCACCTGCTCCTTCCCGACGCTGCCACCAGGCGTGACCTGGCCGATCCGTCCACCATCGAGACGGTGGCGAAGGCCGTGGGGGACCGTCAGACCTTGGACCTGCTGGCGGCGCTCACCGAAGCCGACTCCCTGGCCACCGGTGAGGCAGCTTGGAGCGCCTGGAAGGCCGGACTGGTCGCGGAGCTGGTGGACAAGGTGGCGAGGTTTCTGGCTGGGCAGGCCCCTGCTCCCCTCCCGGTCTTCCCGCTGACCCGGCATCGCGAGCTCGTGGAGCGGGCTGCAGGTCGAGAAGGCGGCTGGGTCGTGGTCGGGGAGGGCGACCTCCTGACCGTGGTGGCTCCCGACAGGGCCGGACTTTTCGCTCTGGTCACCGGGGCGCTGGCTCTGGAGGGCCTCACCGTGCTGGTTGCCGACGCCTGGTCCGGCCGCTGGAATGGAACCGCAGTCGCGATATCGGAGCACATTGTGCGCCCCGAGGTGGGTGGAGAGCCGGACTGGGATGCCCTGCGGGCCCGGCTGGCCCAGCTGGCCGAGGCCCCCGAGCTATTGGAGCCGGCCTTGGCGGCGCGCTCTCGGACCTACGCAGGTCGTCGGGCCCTGGCGGCTCGGCAGCGCGAGACGGCGGTGAGGATAGACCTGGACGCCTCCTCCAGCGCAACAGTGGTGGAGCTGTGGGCCCGAGACGAGCTGGGCCTGCTTCATCGGGTGACCGCTGCGCTGGCGGAGTTGGGACTGGACATCCGACACGCCAAGGCTCAGACTCTGGGCCACGAGGTGGTGGACACCTTCTACCTCCTCGACCACCGGGGAGCAAAGCTGACCGCCCCCGCCGCCCTGGCAACCCTCGAGGCCACCCTGCTCGCCGCCGCCGCTGCTGGGCGCGTCGGTTCGAGTTCGCCGGGAAGCGATTGCACTTAGCCACCGATTTGGTGCACAACTGCAACCGCTTGCCGAGCGGCCGCCTAGCTTTGGGAGTATGCAGCGGCCTGCCGGGGATCTGGCGAGGGTGTGGACTGTGCCGAACCTGCTCTCGGCGGTCCGCTTGCTCAGCGTGGGCATATTCTTGTGGCTGCTGTTTGGCCCAGGTGACACGGTCGCGGCGGCGGCGCTGCTCGCCTTCCTCGGCTGCACCGACTGGGTGGATGGATACGTTGCCCGTCGGTTCGGCCAAGTCTCCACACTGGGCAAGGTGCTGGACCCCACGGCGGACCGGGTGCTGCTCGCTGCCGGCGCGGTGGGAGGCTTGATTTTTGGGGCGGTGCCGATCTGGGTCTTTGCCGTGGTGGTGGCGCGGGAGGTGACGGTGGCGCTCGGGGCGTTTGTGTTGGTGGCCCTTCGAGCCCCTCGCATGGACGTGGTGTGGCTGGGCAAGGCGGGGGCATTCGGGCTGATGGTCGCGCTTCCGCTGTTCCTTCTGGGGCACTCCACACTGTCCTGGCACGGCTATGCGTTCGACGCTGCCTGGGTATTCGCGATTCCTGGCATGGGGTTGGCCTGGCTGTCGCTGACTGACTACGTGCCCAGGGCGCGCAGTGCCTTGGCAGCAAGAGCGTCCGGCGTCTCAGGTGGCCTGTCGGAGGCGGCGGCTCTGGAGTAACCTCACTCGTGTGAACGTGCCCGACGAGCTGCGCTATACGTCCGATCATGAGTGGGTCCGCGTCGAGGCGGCCGGTCTGCGCCTGGGCATCACCGCCTACGCGGCCGACGCTCTCGGCGATGTGGTGTTCGTGGCGCTCCCAGAGCCGGGGACCAGGGTCGTCGCGTCAGGTGCCTTTAGCGAGGTCGAGTCCACCAAGTCGGTGTCTGACATCTATGCGCCGGTTGATGGGGTGATATCTGAGGTCAACACCGAGCTGGCGGATTCGCCCCAGCGTCTCAACGAGGATCCCTACGGGGAAGGCTGGATCTGTGTGATCCAGCCGGCCGAGGTGGGTTCCGCGGACGGTCTCCTGGATGCCGAGGGCTACCGCTCCTTGATCTCCGATTGAGGCTTTGAAGGCGATAGCGGGCACGGAGCTGGGAGACAGAGTACCGTAACAGGTGTGCAGTGTGAACAGTGTGGCCATATGAACTCGCCGGAAGCCAACTTCTGCTCCTCGTGCGGGGGAGTGATGCGACCGGCTGACGACACAACGCTCACCTTCGTCCCGACGGAGGTGAGCGCGCAGCACGGTCCGGAGACAGACACCGACATGCGCCTGTCTATCGAAGAGGTCCCTCGCGGCACCGGCATCCTGGTCGTGAAGCGTGGGCCGAACGCTGGTTCCCGCTTTGTCCTCGAAGCTGACGTGACCCGGGCTGGACGCCATCCAGAGAGCGACATCTTTCTCGACGACATCACGGTCTCGCGGCGTCACGCCGAGTTCGTGGCGCAGGGCCGTGACTTTGTGGTGCGCGACGTGGGCTCGCTCAATGGGACCTACCTCAACAGGGAACGTATCGAGCAGGCGCAGCTGACCAGCGGCGACGAGGTGCAGATTGGCAAGTTCAAGCTGGTGTTCATTTCCGGGCCTCCCAGGGAGTAGGGGCGGCCTTGGCGGATCGAGCGTTCTTGTCCATTGGGGACGTCCTTGCGCTGCTCAAGGACGAGTTCCCTGACGTCACGATATCCAAGATCCGGTTTCTCGAGAGCCAGGGTCTGCTCGACCCTGAGCGCACACCGTCGGGGTACCGCAAGTTCTACGAATCGGACGTGGACAGACTCCGCTGGATACTGAGACAGCAGCGGGAGCATTTCTTGCCGCTCAAGGTGATCAAGGGACGCCTGAGCGGCGGTGCGCCGCTGGAGGCGGAGCTTCCGTCGTCGTCGTTCGAGAACGTCGGCGAAGGCGAGGCACCAGGGGCAAATGGTTCTCAGGTCACAGCTCAGCTCTCTCCTGGGGCGCCTGGCTCAGCCCCGCCGGTTGGCCCCGCGCCGCCCGCCGGTCCCATCGCGCCGCCGGGTTCCGCAGGTCCGGCCGGTCCCACCGCGCCGGGCGGTCCCGCAGGTTCAGAGCCGTTTGCCCCGAGCGCTCCAGCACCGCTGGCGTCGGGAGGTCCGTCGCCAGGGTCCACTCCCAGCCCGCTCAGCGCGGGTCCAGCGGCAATGAGCCTCACTGCCGATGAGCTGACTCGGGCCAGTGGCTTGTCTGCCGACGGGGTGGCCGAGCTGGAGCGCTACGGCCTGCTGTCAGGGCGAGCAGTGGGGGGCACATTCTACTACGATGAAGAAGCGTTCACCGTTGCCACCGCCGCCGCTGGGTTTGCCGCTCATGGGATCGAGCCCCGCCACTTGCGAATGTATAAGACGGCTGCAGAACGGGAGGGCGACCTCTACGAGCAGGTCGTCATGCCGTTGCTCAAGCAGCGCAATCCCGAGGCCCGGGGTCGGGCTGCCTCCGATTTGGCTGAGCTGGCCCGTCTGGGCCAACGCCTCCGGGCTTCTCTGCTGCGGGTGGCCCTGAGAGAGCACACGGGGGGGTGAAGGTCCTCGTCGGCGCCTCTCAGCTCCGTAGCGAGGTTGGTCGCCTTGGCGCAGAGGTCTCGGCCGCATATCCCGGGGGTGTCGTGATGGTGGCGGTTCTCAAGGGAGGCGTTTGGTTCTTGGCTGACCTGGTAAGGGAGCTGTCGGTGCCCTGTCAGGTGGACTTTCTGGCTGTGTCATCGTACTCGCAGGGCAGTGGTCGGGTGCGCCTGATCAAGGATCTGGATATCGATATCACTGGGCTGGATGTGGTGCTGGTCGAGGACATCGTGGACACCGGACTCACGCTTTCCTACCTACTCGCCGAGCTGGGCAGGAGAGGTCCGGCATCGCTCGAGGTCTGTGCCCTCCTGGACCGGCAGGCGCACCGGATCGTGCCCACTTCGCTACGTTTTCGGGGGGTCGGCATCGGGGAAGAGTTCGTGGTGGGTTATGGCCTGGACTACGCCGAGCGCTTCCGCAACCTGGATCGCATCGTCGCAGTTGAGCGTGCCGCGTTGCAGCTGGACCCAGATGTGCACGTGAACGCGCTCTACAGCGGGTAAGTTGACGCAATGGTCGAGGTGCGTCTGACTGCGGTTCGGGTTGACCTGCAGTCGAACACGCCAGTGGTGCTGCTACAGGAGCCCGGAGGGGCCAAGCGGACCCTGCCGATCTTCATCGGCCCACAGGAGGCCACCGCTATCGCCCTCGCGCTTCAGGGCCTGCCAACCCCTCGACCGATGACCCATGACTTGATGAAGGACCTCCTTGCCGTCTTGGGGGCCACGCTCGAACAGGTGGTCATAACCGAGCTCATCGGCACCACCTATCACGCTGAGCTCCACCTTCTCAGGGGCGGCAAGACGCTGACTGTCGACTGCCGACCATCGGACGCCATCGCGCTGGCGGCACGGACCGGGACCTCCTTGTACGTCGCAGACGAGGTGATCGACGCCGAGGGCGTCATCCTCTCAGTCGACGAGGAGGACGAGGGAGCGAACCCCGACGAGATCCTTGCTGAGTTCCAGGACTTCCTCAACCAGGTGAAGCCGGAGGATTTCAGCTCCTGAAGCTCGGGTCGTTGACTGAGGACCTGCTTTGACGTAGGCTTCTCCCAGGGCCGTAAGTACGGAACTGTGACCCATGACAAAGGAGTGTGTGCCCAATGAGCTTGCCGGGAGCAGATGGAGGGCGTCAATCCGACACGCGTCGAGTCGACTCCTATGGAGGGCCTCAGGTCTGCAAGCTGGTGGGCATCACTTACCGCCAGC
Source organism: Acidimicrobiales bacterium (assembly GCA_039583695.1). GTDB lineage: Bacteria > Actinomycetota > Acidimicrobiia > Acidimicrobiales > JAJPHD01 > JAVKSL01. The sequence continues at coordinate 21,583 of JAVKSL010000020.1, forward strand.
TCGACTACTGGGCCCGGACCGGCCTGTTGCGGCCGTCGGTGGCCGACGCTCGAGGGAGCGGCACCAGGCGGCGTTACGCGTACAGCGACCTAGTGGAGCTCAAGGTCATCAAGCAGCTCCTGCTCGGAGGAGTGTCTCTTCAGTCGACCCGAATCGCGATCCAGTGCCTTCGGGAGAACCTTGGCGCCGACCTTGGATCGGCGAACCTGGTGCTGGCCGATGGTGGGTCGGTGCTGACCCGAAGTGGTGAAGAGGTCGTGGACCTGGTACGGGGTGGCCAGGGTGTGCTGAACATAGTGCCCTTGGGTGGGCTTGTCGAGGCGCTGAACGCCGAGATCCGCAAGCTCGACTTCTCGACTGCAGCCGGACCCAGGACCGCTGTGCCGGAAGCCAGCTCGGAGGTCAATGAGACGCCACATCGGGCCGTCGGAGGGTAGGCCCGTCCGATGAGTGCGCCGGGCGAGCCGACGGGAGAGGTCCGTCCGCACCAGCTTGTGCGCTTTGCCCACAATTCCGAGCGCCAGTTTGCCAAGCTTCTCGACTTCTATGGGGTGGCGTGGGAGTACGAGCCGGTCGAGTTCGTGCTGGAGCGGGATCGCAAGGGTCAACCAGCGGCGGCGTTCCGTCCAGACTTTTACCTGCCGGCTCACGATCTGTTCATCGAGATCACGACGCTCAACCAGAAGCTCGTCACCAAGAAGAACCGAAAGGTGCGACGGCTCGGCGAGCTGTACCCCGAGGTGAGGATCAAGGTCCTTTACCAGCGCGATTACCTGAGCCTGCTGGTCAAGTATGGCCTCGAAGCTCCGGACAAGCCAGGCCCTGATGCAGGTGCTCTGACCTCGGGAGGTGAGGTGGTCGGGATGATCGAGGTCAGGCGCCTGGTCGATCCTGATGCGACGAGCATGAGGGGCCGGGAGGCCTCCTGAGGAGCGCAGATGCCTGGCGGTGAGTTCGCGGCTATCGAGCGCATTCGCCGGGCGCTGCCCCAATCCCCCCCGACGGGCGAGACTTGGATCGGCGATGATGCTGCAGTGCTCAGGCCTCCAGCGCCCGGCCAAGCCCTGCTCCTGTCTACCGATACATGCGTAGCCGGGCTTCATGCCGATCTAGATCTGGTCGGATTGGATGATCTCGGGTGGAAGGCACTGGCGGCGGCGTTGAGCGACTTAGCGGCCATGGGCGGATGTCCCAGCAACTGCCTGGTGACCGTCATGGGTCCGTCTGACACCGATCTGGAACAGCTTTACCGGGGACTGGCTGCTGCCTCCGAACGCTGGACCTGCCCGATAGTTGGTGGAGACCTGGTCAATGCGCCCCTGCTGGCGGTATCGGTATCGGTGAGCGGTGTCGTCCCGGTGGGGCGTCGAGCAGTGCTTCGTTCTGGTGCTCGGCCGGGGGACCTGCTCTTCGTCACCGGTCCGCTGGGCGGGTCGGCTGCTGGCCTGGCGCTGCTGCGGTCGGAGCGCCGGACCCCACCGAGCCAGGTTCCCCCGAGCCAGGACGCGCCGAGGCAAGTTCCCCCGAGCCAGGATCCGAACCCTGGCCCGGCTCTGCGCCTGGTCGCCTCCCATCGGCGCCCGCTGGCCAGGGTAGCCGAGGGAATGGCCGCGGCCGCTGGCGGTGCAACGGCGATGATCGACGTCTCTGACGGGCTCGGCGCGGACCTTGGGCACCTGGCCGACAGCTCGGGGGTCGGGTTCGAGCTCGTTGACATTCCGGTGGCCGAGGGGGCAGACCTGTCGGATGCTCTCGGCGGTGGCGAGGATTACGAGCTGGTCTTTGCCGCTCCCGAGCAGGTGAAGGTGACAGCAGCGTTCGCCGAAGCGGGGCTGCCCAAACCACTGCTGATGGGAGCTTGTACCTCAGATCCCTCAGAGCGCAGGTTGCGGGGAGAGCAGCTCGGAAGGCTCGGCTGGGAGCATGAGTGGCGCTGAGTCGCGCAGTCCCGCAGTCCCCCTGGCGCGCTCGACCATATCAGCGAGGGTAAAAGAGTCCAAGTGGGTGCGCATGTGACCGCTCACCTCGGACCATACCGCTAGCAGCACGCACTGGCCTTCGTGATCGCAGGCGCCGTTCTCGTGGGGCAGACCGAAGTCGCCAGCCGCTATCGGTCCGTCAACCGCGCTCACGATCTGCCCCAGCGTGATCTCCCTGGGTGGTCGGGCGAGCACGTAGCCCCCTCCGACTCCGCGCTTTGAGCGCACCAGCCCGGCGCCCTTGAGCGCCAGGAGGATCTGCTCGAGGTAGGGCTGCGGCAGGCCTGTTCGCTCGGCCAGGTGGTGCACCGAGGTGGGCTCGGCCTCGCCATGCAACGCCAGGGACAGCAGCGCCCGGCTGGCGTAGTCACCCCGAGTCGATACTTTCACACCTCCCAGCCTACCCTGGGATGTTCCGCCCGATCCCTGCCGCGCCTTGGCGTGGCTCGCCTCAGGGCCCACTTGCTACCGGTTGTCTGATACCGTCTCACCATGAGAACCCTGATCCTGGGTGGCGACGGCTTTTGTGGTTGGCCGACCGCTCTGCACCTGTCAGCCGCGGGCCACGAGGTGGCCATCGTCGACAACCTTTCGAGGCGCAACATCGACAACGAGCTCGAGGTGAGCTCGCTCACGCCAATATCTCCGATGTCGACCCGCCTGGCGGCCTGGAAGGAGCACACCGGTCGGGATATCGCCTTTCACCGCTTCGATGTGGGTGAGAACTACCATCGTCTCCTCGCTCTTTTGAGCGAATGGACGCCCGACGCCGTGGTGCATTTCGCTGAGCAGCGCTCGGCGCCTTACTCGATGAAAAGCTCCTGGCACAAGCGCTACACGGTCTCCAACAACCTCAACGCTACCAATAGCCTGCTCGCCGCCGTCGTGGAGGCGGGCCTCGACACCCACATCGTGCACCTGGGCACGATGGGCGTCTACGGATATGGCACCGCGGGGATGAAGATCCCCGAGGGCTACCTGAGGATCAAGGTGGAGACCGACGACGGCGAGACGCTCAGCCAGGAGATCCTCTACCCGCCGAACCCGGGCAGCATCTATCACATGACCAAGACCCAGGACCAGCTGCTTTTCGCCTACTACGCAAAAAATGACCACCTGCGGGTGACCGACCTGCACCAGGGCATCGTCTGGGGTACCCAGACCCCTCAAACCTGCCTCGATGATCGTCTCATCAATCGCTTCGACTACGATGGAGACTACGGCACGGTGCTCAACCGCTTCTTGATGCAGGCGGCAGTGGGCTATCCACTCACGGTTCACGGCACAGGCGGCCAGACCCGGGCGTTCATCCACATCCGTGACACCGTGCGCTGCGTGCAGCTGGCCGTGGAGAACGCCCCGGACGCTGGCCAGCGTGTTCGTATCCTCAACCAGATGACCGAGACGCATCGTGTGGCTGACCTGGCAAAGCTCGTCTCCGCGCTTACGGGGGCCGCTATCGACTACGTAGCGAACCCCCGCAACGAAGCGGCCGAGAACGAACTGCAGGTCGAGAACGCCAAGCTTCTGGGCCTGGGTCTCGAGCCGATCACCCTCGCCGACGGTCTGCTCACCGAGGTCACCGAGATCGCTCAAAAATATGCCTCGCGCTGCGACACGGACAAGATCCCGGCCCGCTCGCTGTGGCGCCAGCGACCGGCCTCCGAGGCCCAACCCCCGGGCTGACCGGGACCCTGGCCGCACCGGTGCCCTGCTCTGCGCCGGCCGTCTCTGGGGGCTAGCCTTGCTCCCCGATGGAGATTCAGGCACCGCTGGTCATGGCGGTTCTCGTGACCTGCGATCCCGGTCCCTGGTTTGAGGAGACACTGGGCGCGCTGGCGTACCAGGACTATCCCAACCTGACGATTGTCGTGGTCGACGCCGCCAGCTCCACGGACCCGAGCGGTCGGGTGGCGGCGATCCTTCCCGAGGCCCGCGTGCTCCGGCTGGCCACAAATATTGGCTATGCTCCCAGCACCAATGCCGCTGTCGAGCTGACCAGGGGCGCCACCCACCTCCTGCTCTGCCACGACGACGTTGCTCCCGCGCCCGATGCTGTGCGCCTGATGGTGGAGGAGGCGTTTCGATCCAATGCCGGCATCGTCGCCCCCAAGCTGGTGGCGTGGGATCAGCCCGATCGATTGCTGCAGGTGGGGATGTCCGTCACCCGTGGGGGAGCTCCCACCCCCCGGGTCGAACGAGGTGAGCTGGACCAGGAGCAACACGACTCGGTAAGGGAGGTGTTCCTGGCGCCCGGGGCCTTCACGCTGGTCCGCTCAGACCTGTTCGCCACTCTTGGGGGGTTCGACCCGGAGATAACGTCGATGGGGGAAGACGTCGACCTGTGCTGGCGGGCACACTTGCTTGGCGCCCGGGTGGTGGTGGCGCCTCAGGCCCGGGTCCGGCACCTCGAAGCCCTCAGCACGGGAGCTCGGCATCTGTCTGGATCCACGAGCCCTGGATCCACGAGCCCTGGATCCACGAGCCCTGGATCCACGAGCCCTGGATCCACGAGCCCTGGGGCGACGGTCGAGCAGGTTGCCCTGGCTCGACGACATCAGCTGCGTACGGTCCTCAAGTGCTACCGCGTGTGGAGCTTGGCTCGGATCCTGCCTCAGCTGGTGGTGTTGTGGGTTATCGAGGTGACGATCGCTCTGTTCACTCATCGGTCGGCGCTAGCTGGTGCCCTTGCCGGGTCGTGGCGCTGGAACTTCAGCCGCCGCAAGGACCTGCGAACGGCGAGATCGGCTGTCCAGGCGAAACGCACCTTGTCCGACCACGCCCTGAGCTACCTTCAGGTGGGCGTGGTGACGGGCATCCTGGAGCGCCGTCAGGCTCCGTCGGCCTTCGGATGGCCCGACTGGCATCAAGCTTGGCACCCCGGTCCCGGCCAGTCCCAGCTCCACGGCGCCGGGGTCGCTGGCGACCGCGAACAAGGGGCGATCCGGGAGTCAGCGAGACCACGTCTGGCAGGCCCAGGGCCCACGGGCGTGGGCACTGCGAAGCTGGCCTCAGGCGGGACGTTCTGGGTGGCGGTGGCCTGGCTGGCCGTGCTCGTGCTCATCGTGTTCGGGAGTCGCCAGCTTGCCACCAGCGCATTTCCTGCCGTGGGACAGCTGGCCCCCTGGCCGTCCTGGACGACTTTTCTCGGGCACTTCGTGAGCGGCTGGCGCTCTAGCGGGCTCGGCGCCTCGGCGCCGGCCCCGCAGGCGTTCGCCTTCATCGGTTTGGCAGGGATGCTGGTGCTCGGGCACATGGGTTTCCTCCAGCACCTGGCGGTGCTGGGCACCCTGCCAGTTGGCGCTCTGGGGGCCTGGTATCTGGGCCGGCCCCTTGGCTCCCGCTGGGCCAGGACTGTGACCATGGTGGCCTATGCGGTGATACCGCTCCCGTATGGCGCCCTTGGGCTGGGCAGCTGGGAGGTTCTGGTTGCCTACGCGGCCGCTCCGTGGGTGCTCCGGCTGCTCTTGGAGGCCATGGGCCTCGAGCCTTACGACACCAGGTACCGTGCCGCGCGACGCACCCGCCCGGGGGCTCTCCGTGTCCTCGGCTCGACCAACAACCGCTCACGACGATTGGGCCCGGTGCCCCGCTGTGGCCTGTCCCTGGCAGTGCTGGTCGCCTTGACCAGTGCAGTTGCACCATCCGAGGTGGTCGTCGTGTTGATCTGCGCCATCGGGTTGCTCGCTGGCTCGGCATTCGCCGGACAATCAGCTGCGGCGGTGCGCTCTTTGGTGGTAGCGGTCCTCGGGGTGCTCGGTGCGGTCATCTTGTCGGTGCCCTGGACTCTTGGATTGCTGCACCCCGGTCCGGGCTTGGCGGCGCTTGGCGGGCCGGGCTCCGTGGAGCCCGCTGGTGTGGGCCAGCTGCTAGCCCTTCGTATCGGCGGCGTAGGGGTGACCCCCCTGGCCTGGGGCCTGGTCGCCGCGGCTCTCCTTCCTCTCTTGGTCGGACAGGGCTGGCGCTTTGCATGGGCCTCCCGGTGCTGGGGGGTCGCGGTCGCCTGTTGGCTGGCCGCATGGCTGGGGGGCAAGGGGTGGCTGGGGGTGAGCATTCCCACCGGGGTTCTCCTGGCCGCGGCGTCGGCTGCAATCGCTTTGTGCGTGGGTCTTGGGGTGGTGGCATTTCAGACCGACCTGGCCAGGTTCCGCTTCGGGTGGCGCCAGCTGGCTTCGCTGCTTGCCGCTGCCGGCGTGCTGGTGGGGACCTTCTCGTTCTTGGGGGCCACAGTTGGCGGCCGGTGGGGTCTTCCAACCCAGGACTACAATCAGGTGCTCTCGTGGATGCCGGCATGTGCCACAGGTAGCGGCGGCTCCCCGTGCCAGCTCGGTGGGCTCCAGGCTGTTCACGGCGGAGCCTTCAGGGTCTTGTGGATGGGCAACCCCGAGGCCCTGCCGATGGGCTCGTGGTCGATCGGCCCTGGGCTGGCTTTCGCCACCTCCGAGAACGGTCCCCCAGACGCCACCTCCCTGTTGCCGCCGGGTGGTCAGGGTGGAGCGCACCTCCTGGCGCAAGACGTCAATCTTGCGACCGGTGACCTGACGAGCCGGCTGGGGCACCTGCTGGCTCCCCTGGCCGTGCGCTACATCGTGATACCGACCCAGCTGGACCCTGCTCCCGGCGCTCTGGCCCTGCCGCCACCCCCCAGCTTGTTGAAGGCCCTCGAGGTGCAAGAGGACCTCCTCCAACTGCCGTCCAACCCTTCGATCCTGGTGTTTGCCAACACTGCCTGGGCACCGGGCCGGGCCGAGCTCACTCCAGCTGCGGCAGCCGAGAGCGCATCGGTTGGGCCAAAAGCGGCGCTGAACGCTCCTCTGGCCGGATCGCCGCCGGTCCTTCCGGGACCCGCCGGGGCTTCGAGCTTCACCGGGCGCATCCCCAGCGGGACTGTCTACCTCTCGGCTGGCTCGTCGCGCTGGCAGCTCACTCAGGCCACGGGAAAGGTGGCGAGCGCCCACCCAGCCTTTGGCTGGGCGACCACCTTTGACGTGACTGACCCTGGCTTGGCCACGCTGGCTTTTCGTACCCCGATTCTTTACCTGTTGGTGATAGCGATTGACTGCATCGCCTGGTTGCTCGCCTTGTTCTTGCTGTTCATCCCGCGGAGCCGGCACCGGCGAGGCGATGGGACGGGTGGGATCGCATCCAGGGCGAGCCAGCAGCTGGTAACGCCACCGGTCCGGGTCGGGTCCTGAGATGACTCCAGTTGGACGCCGGCGTTTGATGCTGGGGACGATCGGTGTCCTGATTGTCCTCGGTGGGGTGGGGGATGCTCTCGCCGGTGGTGGCCCGGATCAGATCCGCTTCGCTGGCGCGTTCCGTGGATCGACCGCTCTGGCGCCGGTTGCCGCGATCTCCTCGAGCTGGTACTGCGCGGTTGCCACTGGGCCGGCAGCGCCCACCGTGTCACCTCGCACAATGTCGCCCACACAGGGCCAGCTGACCGTCAGCGCCAGCCGGCCCAGCACCTCGAAGTCACACGCTCCGAAGTCGACCACCACGCCAAAGCCAGCCCCGGCTCCTGCGACGATGTCGGGAGCAGTCATAGTCCTGGCCAACACCGGCCCCGTCGCCGTGAGCGGTACCGTCGCCGTGGCCGGCCAAGCATCGGTGGTCGACGTTCCGGTCACAGTGCCAGCCCACGGGAAGGCAACTGTCGACGAAAGCCGCAGAGTGGCGGGTTCAGACCTAGCGGCCACGGTGGTCATGGATGGTGGTGGGGTGGCGGTGGAGCAGCTATTCACCTACGGCAGCGCGCTGACGGTCGTCCCCTGCTCGTCGACCTCCTCCTCCAGCTGGTACTTCGCGTCGGGATCGACGACTGGGTCCGACGAGATGCTCGTCTCGCTCTACAACCCGCTTCCCACCAGCGCGGTGGTCAACCTGTCGTTCGCCACCAGCCACGGTCCGGCTGCGCCGAGCAACGATCAGGGCATCGTCGTCCCGGCGTTCGCCCAGGTTGTGGTGAGTGTCGGGGCTCATGTCCAGCAACAAGCCCTCGTCGCCACCAGCGTCGACGTGCTGGACGGGCGAGTGGTTGCCGAGGAGGTGCAGATCAACCCAGCAGATGCATCATCGGGTGCAAGCCTCTGCCTGGGCACGCCGGTAACAGCGACCCGCTGGGACCTGGCAGCGGGGCTGGTTGCGCCGGGCACGGTGGACAAGCTCGATGTCTACAACCCATCTAAGACGACCGCGTCGGTTCAGCTGGTTCTGCTCCTGAGGCTCGGATCGACCAATCCGATCGCCGTATCGGTTGCGCCGGACTCGGTGGTCGAGGTGCTGGCGAACGCGCAGCCCCGGATCCCTCACAACTCGCTGTTCAGCGTCGACGCCGTCTCGACCAACGGCGTCGGGGTGGTGGTCGAGAGGTCCTTCCTCGACCAGGCACCCCAGACCCAACGTGGCCTCACTGAGACAGTCGGTGGGATGCCCGGGAAGAGCTGGGTCCTGGCTTCGGGGATCCCGACGAGCACATCCAGGGAGCTGGTGGTCGTCGAGAACCCAGGATCGACACCAGTCTCGGTGACCGCAACCGCCATGTCAGGCGGCGGTGCCGAGCCAGCACCTGCTCTCTCGGGCAAGTTGGTCCCGCCAGGGCGTCCAGTAGTCCTGTCGCTCCGCGGGGCGGCGCTCCAAGACCCACTGTCGATCGACGCGAGTGGCCCTGTGCTCGTCGAGCAGGAGGTGGTTGGCCCTTCTGGCCACGGCGTTTCCTCCGTGCTGGGCGAACCGGCGGGGTGAAGCCCTGGGTTGGGGAGGAGGGTCCTTGGAGGGCACCGCCCCCAAGTGGGGTCAGCTCTCGCGGTTGGGGGGGTGCTCGGGGGGCTCGGCCCCCGAGTGTGAGTCGTAGGGACGCCGGTCCTTGGGGGCACCGTTGCTGGAGCCCAGATACCCCCTGGTTCCCAAGCCCACCGGGTCGGTGGCATCCTGTGGAGCTGACCCGTTGCCGTCGGTCAGCATGAGGAAGCGGTGAGGCTTGCGCTTGTCTCCACTTGGGTGAACGGGCGCCCCATTCGCCTCGTCGATGAGCCGAGCCACCTCGGCGCCGTCGATGGTCTCGCGCTCGAGCAGGGCCGCGGCCACTGCGTCCAGGCCGGTCTTGTGCCGTGCCAGGTACTTGGCGGCTCGATCCTCCTGCTCACGCAGGATCCTCTCCACCTCCTCGTCGATCACCCGGCTGGTGTCCTCGGAATAGTCCCTCGAGTGCATCAGGTCCTCTCCCAGGAACACCATGCCCTGGGCCCCCCAGGCCATCGGCCCGATTCGTGAGCTCATGCCAAACTCGCGCACCATCTTGCGGGCCAGCTCGGTGTTGCCCACCAGGTCGTTCGCTGCTCCAGTAGAGAGATTGTGGTAGATGAGCATCTCGGCGGCCCTGCCCCCCATGCGCACGGCCAGGGAGTCCTCGATGTACTCGATGGGGTAGATGTGGCGCTCCTCGAGCGGCAGCTGCTGGGTGACGCCGAGCGCCATGCCCGTTGGCAGGATGGTGACTTTGTGAACCGGATCCGCGTTGGCCAGCACATATGCCAGAACAGCGTGCCCACCCTCGTGGTAGGCGACCCGCTCCTTCTCCTCGTCGGCCAAGACAAGGGACTCCCGTCGCTGACCCATCAGGATGCGGTCCCTGGCAGCCTCGAAGTCCTGCATCTCGACGTGGTCACTGGCTCGGCGGACCGCGTGAAGGGCAGCCTCGTTGACCAGGTTGGCCAGGTCCGCCCCGCTCATGCCCGGAGTCCCTCTGGCCACGGTCTCCAGATCCACGTCTGGCCCCATGCGCTTGTCGCGGCAGTGGACCACCAGGATCGGGAGTCGCTCGTCCAGGTCCGGCAGCGGCACCACGATCTGGCGGTCGAAGCGCCCCGGGCGCAGGAGTGCCGGGTCCAGGATGTCGGGGCGGTTGGTGGCCGCCATCATCACGATGCCCTCGGTGGTGTCGAAGCCGTCCATCTCCGACAGCATCTGGTTGAGGGTCTGCTCCCGCTCGTCGTGCCCGCCGCCCAGGCCCGCGCCCCGCTTGCGCCCGATCGAGTCGATCTCGTCCACGAAGATGATTGCCGGGGCCTGCTTGCGGGCGGTCTGGAACATGTCCCTGACCCTGCTGGCGCCCACTCCCACGAACATCTCCATGAAGTCCGAGCCCGACACCGACATGAAAGGCACCCCTGCCTCACCGGCGACGGCGCGAGCCAGGAGGGTCTTGCCGGTGCCCGGCGGACCGACCAGCAGCACTCCCTTGGGGATCTTGGCCCCGATGTCCTTGAAGCGCCCTGGGCTCTTGAGGAAGTCGACCACCTCGCTGATCTCCTGCTTGACACTGGTGTAGCCAGCGACGTCGGCAAATGTGGTGCGCGGGCGGTCGGTGTTGAACAGCTTGGCCTTGGAGCGACCGATCGACATGATCCCGGTCATCTGGCCCTGAGCCCGACGGCTCATCCACCAGAAGATGCCGATCACGACCGCGCCGATCAAGACGTAGAAGATGATCTCGCTCAAGAAGCTGTTGGATGACGGCGTGTTGTAGTTGACGTTGACCTTGCTGGCCGCAAATGCGGCAGCCTCCTGTGCGGTTTGCGGGACCGGCCCGTTGGTCGTGTAGGAGGTCCCGTTGGACAGCGTCCCGGTGATCTGCCCCGTCGAGTTGTTCACGTTGGCGCTGGAGACCTGGTGAGAGGTGAGATCCGACATGAACTGGCTGAAGTTCACCTTGGTGCTGGGCGCCCCTCTGAGGAATGTCGTAAGTGCGAAGGCTATGACCACCAGCCCCAGCAGGATCAGCACGCCCCAGCGCCAGCTCTGCTCCGGGCCTCGGCCACCCGGCATCCCGCCTGGTCCCCCTGCTGGGCGGGGCGGGCCTCCCGTGCGATCCGGCCGGAAGTCCGGTGGTTGACGACTCATGGTGTCTATGGTAAACGGCGCGGCCCCAAACTTCGGATCACCGGGCGCTAGAGTCACTTCCCATGTCGGACCGCTGCGCACGTCCAGGGTGCGGGGCGCAGGCCATAGCCAGCCTCACCTACGACTACGCGCAGAGGATGGTCTGGCTCGACGACCTGAGCCCGGAGGAGCCGCCCGTGTGGGGGATCTGCCCGGGGCACGCTGAGCGGCTCCGGGCACCGGAGGGCTGGGTGCGCGAGGACCGGCGCGAGCGGACCTTCACGTGAAGGACGGATCAAGCTCGGAGACCGTCGTAGAGCCCCGGATATTTCTGTCGCCTAGGTCGGGAACGGTCGGGGTGGGCCTGGCGATCGCGGGGTTTGCCGTCGGGGCGATCGTGAGCGTGATCCTGGTGGGGATCGTCGTCGCGCTCACCCATGACCGCGTGGTGAGGGGGCTGCCCGTCGAGACCTCCGCGGTGACCGTGGCGGACCTGGCGGGCCTGTGGGCGGGCCTGGTCGGCGCAGCAGTGATGGCCAGCCGCTTGCTCGGGAGCCGGCACGCCGCCGCCGACCTGCGGCTCCGGCTGCGGGCCTGGCCCGACGTGCCCCTGGGCATCGCCGTGGGGCTGGGCTTCCAGCTCCTGCTCCTCCCCGTGCTCTACCTGCCGTTCGTGGCCTCGCATCCCCACCTGAGCAAGACTCTCTCCAAGGAGGGCGTGACCCTGACCAGCCACGTGCACACCGCTGGCTTCGTGATCGTGGCCCTGCTGGTCGTGGTGGGGGCACCGATAGTGGAGGAGCTGTTCTTCCGGGGGCTGGTGCTGGGTTCGTTGGAGGCCTGGTTCGGCAAGCTGGGTCGCCGCATCGGAGTCGTGGCGGCGATCGTGGTCATGGGGGTGTTCTTCGGCTTTGCTCACTGGGAAGGCCCCCTGGTGGCCTACGGGCTGGCGGTGTTCGGGATGGTGCTGGGAATCCTGGCCAAGTGCTTCAAGCGCCTCGGGCCCGGCATCGTGGCCCATGCGTCTTTCAATGCCGCCGCAGTAGTGGCCCTCGCCCTGGTCCGATAGGACTACCTGCTAGTCCGGAGGGACCATTTTGGGTGGATTGGCTCAAGCCGGTCCACATCGGTGCCGATAGGACTCGTGACAAGGAAGGCAGAGAGCTGAGGTTTCTCTGGGGCTGGAAGGGAAGGTGCACCATGACGTGCCCTAGCTGTCGTAGATCCAAGCTGGTTGAGATAACGCTCCGGGTTGCTCAGCACGGGGTGGTCTTCCGGGCCTGCTCCTCGTGTGGGGGGCGTTGGTGGAACGACGAGGGACATCCGACCGTCCTCCCCCGGGTGCTCGAGCTGGCCTCCCTGGCCCGCGCGTCCTAGCTCAGACCCGTTCCTGACGGGCGCCGGCGTGGCGCGTGGGGCAGGATTGTCCCATGCGGCTGAGGGTCACGATCCGGGCACTGCGCCCTCCGAGTGCTCCCTCGGTCGCGTCCTTCCTGGTGGTCGGCGGGGTGATCGCCTTCACGGTCTGGCAGCTGCATCCTTCACTGCTGCTGTCCAACACCACGGCGTCGGGAGGCGACACGGGCTCCCAGGTAGGCCTGCCCTACTACTTCGAGCACGGGATCCTGTCGCACTTCAGCCTCACCGGCTGGAGCCCTTGGTGGTACGACGGCTTTCCCCAGTACACCTTCTACTTCCCGCTTCCGGCCGTGTTCGTGGCCATCTTCAACCTTGTCATGCCGTACAACGTGGCCTTCAAGCTGATCACGGTGGCCGGCTCGCTCCTGCTCCCGATAGCTGCCTGGGCATTTGGACGGCTCACCGGGATGCGCCGGCCCGGCCCGGAGCTCCTGGCGGTTCTCACCCTTCCGTACCTGTTCGAGTTCAGCTTCCCGAGCGTCTATCAGATCGTCGGCGGCAACCTGTCCTCCACCCTGGCGGGCGAGTACTCCTTCTCGCTCAGCCTGGCCTTCGGGCTGCTGTTCCTGGGCGTGGTGTCGCGCGGCCTGGATAACGGAAAGAGACGCGCCCTAGCCGCGGTGCTCCTGGCGGTCACTGCGCTCTTGCACATCGTGCCGGCTATCTTCGTTGGTGTGGTGGCGGTCGTCGTCACCGTCGCCCGGCTCGACCTCGCTTGGCGGCGTTCGTCGCCCGCTCTCGACCGCCGTCGGCTGTGGTGGTCCTTCACCGCCGGGCTGGCTGGTGTGGCGATCATCGGCTTCTGGGTCATACCATTTCTTGCCGATCTACCATATACCTCAAGCCTCGGCTTTCAGAGGGTCACCACTTACCTGGCGGACATGTTCCCCCCCGGCCTCCTCGGGGCGGTGGTCCTGGGCTCGATCGGGGCGGCCATCTCATTGGTCCGGCGTCGCCGGACTGGAACGATGCTGGTGCTCATGGCCGCGGTCGCCGCGGTCCTGGTCGTCTTCGACCCGGCCAAAGCCCTCTACAACGCCAGGTTCCTGCCATTTTGGACCCTGAGCGTGTACCTGCTGGCGGGGGTCGGCGTTGCCGAGCTGGTCACCCTGGCGGTGGAGGTCTGGACCTGGCGGCGCGCCCGGAGGGGCACCCAGGCTGATCTCGGCAAGGCGGTCCTGGCCGCCCTGGCGGCCGTGGAGGAGGAGGCTCTTGCTCATCTTGGCGTGCACCCGGAGCTGGCGAGCTCGGTTCTCGAGGCGCAGGCAGCCCTGGCCAGAGACCGAGCGGACCTGGCGGAGGACCCCACCGATTGGGGCGCCCAGTTGCGGGAGAAGGCTCGGATCGCGCTGGCCCTGGACCCTGACCTGGCTCTGGCCTACGAGGTCAAGGAGGCCTTCGTGGCTGCCACGGTCCTGGCGATGGCCCAACCGGGCCTGGCCATGGCCGCGATGGACCGATGGGCGGCGCTGGCTCAGGGCTGCGGGCTCGAACCCTTTGCCAGGCTGGGCAGCCGCCTGAGCACGTGGCGCCCTGAGCTGGAGGCCCATCTGGCGCCAAGGTGGATCCGAGCCGGGGGCTTGGCTGGTCGTCCTGCCGGCCTTAGGAGTTCCCTCAGCCCAAGGAGGCCTCTCAGCCTCGGCAGGCGAGGGACGCTCGTGCCGGCCGACCCGCGCACCTTCACCTGGGCGCGTCCCGTCATGGTCCTGGTGACCCCGATCGTGGCGTGGCTGGTGGCAGCTGGGCTGGTGGTGGTGCCGCTGGGGCTGTCCTGGATGCCGATCAGCACGACCGCCAGCTACCTGCCCGACTGGATCCAATGGAACTACAGTGGCTATCAGGGCAAGTCGACCTACCCGGAGTACCACGCGATCAACACCACCATGGCCAGGGTGGGCGCCAAGTATGGCTGCGGGCGGGCAATGTGGGAGTACGGTGGTGAGCTGAACGACCTGGGTACCCCCGAGGCCCTCATGCTCCTGCCGTTCTGGACGCATGGCTGCATCGACTCCATGGAGGGCCTGCTGTTCGAGTCGTCGGCCACCACGCCATATCACTTCCTCAACCAGGCCGAGCTGTCCCCGCATCCCTCCGAAGCCGAGGCAGGGCTGCCGTATGGGGCACTCGACGTGACGCTAGGGGTCCAGCACCTCCAGCTGCTTGGGGTTCGCTACTTCATGGCCTTCAGCCCGACGGTGGAATCCCAGGCCAACGCGGATCCGGCGCTCAAGCTCATCGCCACCACCGGCCCCTGGCCGACGGTGGTGAACGGTTCGACGATCAACCGCACCTGGGACATCTACCTGGTAGCCGACTCCACCACCGTGACACCGCTTGACACCACCCCGGTGGTCCTCACCGGGGTGAACAAGCGGAGCCCCCAATCCTGGCTGAATGCCTCGCTGACCTGGTACGACGATCCCAGCCTCTGGAATGTCATGGAGGCCGAGACCGGCCCGTCGAGCTGGGATCGCATCGCCGCAGGCTCCACAAGCCTCCCGGTCACCCCCGTGACGCCGGCAACGGTGAGCCACATTGCCAACACCAATACCACGATCAGCTTCGACGTGAGCAGGGTTGGCAGCCCGGTGCTGGTAAAGACCTCCTACTTCCCCAACTGGCACGCAACCGGGGCCAGCGGCCCGTACCGGGTATCCCCCAACCTCATGGTGGTCGTGCCCAGCTCCCACCACGTGACCCTCGCCTACGGCAAGACCTTCGCCGACTGGGTTGGGATAGCGGTGACCGTTGCCGGCCTGGCAGGCACCGCGTGGATGGCCTGGCGCCCGCCGGTGCCGATGCCCGATCCTGTTCCGGGAGCCCTGGACGTGCCGGCTGTCGTCGACCCAGAGAGGCGAGAGGGCGCGGCGATCTCGTAGCACGGTGCAAATTTCCCCAAGACTTCTTCGGGTCCGATGAGCTAGGCTCGCCGACGAATGGCAGCCGACCCGTCGATCTTCAAAGCCTACGACGTACGTGGCACGGTCCCCGAACAGCTGAATGCCGACGTTTGCCGGGCGATCGGCGCGGCGTTCGCCCGCTTCTCGGCGGCGCCGAGGATCGTGGTGGCTCGGGACATGCGGGCTTCGGGGGTCGAGCTGTCCGGAGCGTTCATCGAGGGGGCGCTGGCCGAGGGCACCTCGGTGATCGACCTGGGCCTGGCTTCGACCGACCTGTTGTACTTTGCCTCCGGGCGTCTCGACGCCCCCGGCGCAATGTTCACGGCATCCCACAACCCGGCCCGCTACAACGGGATCAAGATGTGCCTGTCCGGGGCGAGCCCGGTGGGGTCCGACACCGGACTCGGAGAGATTGCCCGGCTGGCGGCATCTGAGCCTGCTCCGGGGCCTGTCAGGGGGCGGCCCACGGGAACGCTGGAGCACCGGGACATGCTGGGCGAGTTCGCCGCCCACGTGCGCAGCTTTGTCGACGTGGGGGCGATGGCGCCCCTGCGAGTGGTTGGCGACGCAGCCAACGGCATGGGGGGACTGGTGGCGCCTGCTGTCTTCGATGGCCTGCCGGTCAGCCTGGACCTGCTGTACGGCGAGCCAGACGGCAGCTTCCCCAACCACCCCGCCGATCCGATCCAGCCTGCCAACCTGGTGGACCTGCAGGCCCGGGTGCTGGCCACGGGTGCCGACGTGGGCCTGGCGTTCGACGGCGACGCGGACCGGGTGTTCCTCGTCGACGAGCGCGGGGCCACGGTGTCGGGATCGCTCACCACCGCCCTTGTGGCCAGGGCGATCTTGGCCCGCAACCCCGGCGCGACTGTTCTGTACAACTTGATCTGCTCGCACGTGGTGCCCGAGGTGATCGCCGAGGCCGGCGGGACTGCGGTGAGGACCCGGGTGGGCCATTCCTATATCAAAGCGATCATGGCGCAGACCGGGGCGGTCTTTGGGGGGGAGCACTCTGGGCACTACTACTTCCGGGACAACTACCGAGCGGACAGTGGGCTGATTGCCGCGATGGTGGTGCTGGAACTGATGTCTGGTGCAGCGGTCCCGCTCTCGGAGCTGGTGGGACCGTTGCGTGCCAGGTATGCGGACTCGGGTGAGATCAACACCCAGGTTGGTGACCCCGAGGCGGTCATCGAGGAGGTGGCTAAAGGTGCCGCGGGTGGTGCCTTCGGGGGCCGGCGAGCAGAGCTCGACCGCCTTGACGGGCTCACTGCGGACTTCGGGGACTGGTGGTTCAACTTGCGCCCGTCCAACACCGAGCCGTTGCTGCGGCTCAATCTCGAGGCGGCCGACCCCTCCTCATGCGCCGAGCACGTTGCGGAGGTCACCGAGGCCATCCTGGCCGCCCCCTCCGTTGAGGGGGGTCGCTGAGGTGGCCCTGGACCCCATGTTGCTGGAGATACTGGCCTGTCCACAGGACAAGGGCCCGCTTTTTTACTTTGCCGACGAGGACTGCTTGTACAATCCGCGCTTGCGGCTGAGCTACGCAGTCCGAGACGACATCCCGATCATGCTGGTGGAGGAGGCCACCGCCGTGACCGAGGACGAGCACGAGCGTCTGATGGCCAAGGCCGCTTCCTCAGGGCTGCGCCCCACATTCGAGCCGCCTGCCGCCGCCGAGCCTGCCGCCGCCGAGCCTGCCGCCGCCGCCCACGCCGAGGCCCCCGCCGCCGCCCACGCCGAGGCCCCCGCCGCCGCCGATCCTGCCGCCGCCTCCGACCCCCCGGCTTCGTGACTGGGGGCGGGCTGGGGAGCCTTGACTCGCTCGGGATGATGGGGGTCGCCGCCGGGCTTCCCGAGCAGGTAGCTGCGGCTGCGGCCCGCTCGTCCGGGCTGGAGGGC
>JAVKSL010000021.1:0-36886 GCA_039583695.1 Acidimicrobiales bacterium
CCTGAGAGCTGCACAGCACCACGAAGTCGTCCGCATAGCGCACGACCTCTCCGGTGCCCCACTCTGCCCAGGCCCGGTCGAAGGCGTGCAGGTAGACATTGGCAAGCAGCGGCGAGATGACCCCGCCCTGGGGGGGTTCCGGAGACCGTCTCGGAGACGACCCCATCTGCCAATACCCCTGAGCCAAGCCACTGGCGAAGGAGCTTGAGCACCCGCCGGTCCGACACCCGCTCGCCGACCAGCGAGAGCAATCTCTCGTGGTCGATCTCGCCGAAGAAGTTTCGATGTCGGCCTCGAAGACGAACTGCTTGCCTTCGATGAAGCCGACCCTGATCCTCTCCATGGCATCGGTGGCCGACCGCTTCGGGCGGAACCCGAAGCTGCAGGGTAAGAAGTCGGCCTCGAAGATTGGTTCGAGGACGATCTTCGCCGCCTGCTGGCACAACCTGTCCTTCACCGTGGGGATCCCGAGCGGGCGCTTGGACCCGTCGGGCTTTGGTATCTCCACCCGGCGCACAGGCGCAGGATGATAGGTGCCTGACCGGAGGGCCTCTTGGAGCTCTTCGATCATTCGATCTGCTCCGTAGGCCTCCACTGCTGCCAGGGTCACTCCATCGACCCCGGCTGCACCACGGTTTGCTCGGACCCGCTCCCACGCCTCCCACAGAACGTCACTTCTGTAGATGCGGTCGTACAGGGCGTGGAAACGCCGACCCGAAGACTGCTTGGCCGCAGCCCATAGCCGGTTCTGGAGTTGTCGCACTTTGGCGGGAGGAAGATGTCTCCCCTCGGGGTAGATGGACCGGGCGGTCCCGGCCATGCCCTCGCGCTTACCTCCATTACCGGTGTGACCGAAGTCGGGGCCCTTCCCTCCCGCCGGGTTCCTCCCGGCGATCAGCGGTACTACGGCCCCGTCGGACTCCCGCTTGCCTCCGTCGGACTTCACCACTGGCTTATATCGACGGTCTTTGCTGACGAGGCTGGCAAGACGGGTCTCTCCTGTCCCGAACCATCCCTTTGCAAACGTGGCGCTCCCCATACCCCGGAGGGACCTGGTCAAGGGCATGTCCGGACGCCAGTTAGGCCAGGTGCTGCCTTCGCCGTGATGTGAGCGGCTCGGCTCCCCCGTTGTGACTGTGACGAGGCTGCAGGACTCGTGCCTGGTGGCACTACGGCCCGCACGCTTGCTCCCTCCAAAGAGGCTTTCGACACCCCGCTCAGCCCGCCGCCTCTCGACGACGAACCGGGGCCTGCTACCGGGCTCTCCGGCGTTTACCCGGACGGGACTCTCACCCGCTGGGCTGATCCAGTTTTCAGGACGCACCACCTCGCCAGCCTACATTCACCGCGGGCCTCGGGTGGGAATGGGTCTCGACGAGCCACTGGCTCAATTTCCTAAAGACCCAGACGGTTCAAAGCGGCAGGGCGGCGCTGCCAGTCCCGGTCCACCTTCACAAACAGCTCGATGTAGGCGCCGGGGGGGAGCTGGGCGCGGACCGCCGTGCCCACCGCCTTCAGGGTGGCGCCGCCGCGGCCGATCACCATTCCCCTCTGGGAGTCCCGCTCCACCAGGATCTCACAGCGGATCCGGGGCCACTCCCACTCCGTTACCCGACAGGCGATCGAGTGGGGCAGCTCGTCTCGCACAACCGCCAGAAGCTGCTCCCGGACAAGCTCGGCGACCCAGAAAGCCTCGGCCACGTCGGTCACCGTCCCCGGCGGATACCAGGGCGGCCCCTCAGGGAGACGTGCCAGCACGGCCTCGACAAGCGCCTCGACCCCCTCGCCAGTCGCCGCCGACACCGGGAAGTACTCGTCGAGCTCCAGCTTGGCGGCCGCGCCCAGCTGGGAGAGCACCCCGGCCCGGCTCACCAGGTCCACCTTGTTGAGGGCCACGATTGCGCTCGGGGGGACCCGGGCCACCACCCAGCGGTCCCCCCTGCCCACCTCGGTGGCCGCGTCCAACACCACCACCACCACGTCCACCTGGGAGAGCGCCGCCATCGCCTGGGCGTTCAGGCGCTCACCAAGCAAGGTCTGCGGCCGGTGCAGCCCTGGCGTGTCCACCCACACGCACTGCGCTCCGGGCCGCTGCAGCACCCCCCGCACCGCCGAGCGCGTCGTGTTGGGCTTGTCGGAGACGATCGATACCTTTGTGGCGCAGATCTGATTGAGCAGGGTTGACTTGCCCACGTTGGGCCGCCCCACCAGCGTGGCAAAGCCTGAGCGCAGTCCTTCTGGCGAATATGCCGCCTCTGCCATCAACCCGTGCCCACTTGGGCGCCGCCCGCCTCCGAGGCAGCCGGCGGACCCAGGCGAGCCACCCTGATCCGGCCGATGCGCCGCCCCTGCACCCGCTCGGCGACCAGGCGGAACCCGTCCGTCTCGACCGCTTCACCCTCGGTGGCCACGTGGCCGAGCAGGCTCAGCATCAATCCGCCCACCGTGTCCCAGTCGCCCTCGGGAAGCTCGGCATGGAGGAGCTCGTTGAGCTCGTCCATCGGCATCCGGGCATTCACCCGGTACTCCCCGTTGACTAGGGGCACGAAGACCGGCTCCTCGACGTCGAACTCGTCGACGATCTCGCCGACCAGCTCCTCGATCAGGTCTTCCAGGGTGACCAGGCCGGCGGTCCCACCGTACTCGTCGATGACGATTGCCAGGTGGTACTTGTCGTCCTGCATCTCGCGCATGAGCGCGGCCACGGCCTTGGTCTCGGGCACGAAGTGCGCCGGACGGACGACGCCTTGGACCGGCTCGTCGCGCCTGCCGTCGTGCTCAGCCCGGGTGAGGTCCTTGGTGTAGACAACTCCCACAACATCGTCGATGGTGCGGTCATAGACCGGTATGCGGCTAAAGCCAGCAGCCATGGCCACCTCGATCACGTCCCCGACCTTGTCCCCTGCCCAGGCCGTGACCATGTCGGGCCGGGGCACCATAACCTCACGCACGACGGTGTCACCAAAAGAGATGATGGCGTGGATCAGGGCCGCCTCCTCGTTCTCGATCACCGCGCCCTCCCGGGCCACGTCCGCCATGGCGAGCAGCTCCTTCTCGGTCACAAATGCACCCTGAGCCGTGCCGCTGCGACGCAGGGCCAGGTTGGCCAAGCCGATCAGCATGCCGGCGAGGAGGCGGACCGGTGGGAAGCGGGTGATGCTGGTGACCAAAGGGGCGGCCAGAAGGGCAGCTCGGGCCGGATGGCGAATTGCCCAGTTCTTGGGGATTGCCTCACCGAGGATGAAGATGACCGCCACCTCGAACACGATGCCCAAAACCACGCCAAGCGGACCGAACAGGCTATCCGCCACCACTCCCACAAGGCTCGCCGCGACCAGCTGGCACACCAGCTCGAGCAGGAGCACTGGGTTCAGGAAGCGTTCCGGGTGCTCCATGAGGCGAACGAGGGTCCCCGATCCCCGTCTGGATTCGTCGGCGAGGCTCATAGCCCGGGCCCGACTCATCCGGGTGAGGCTGGTCTCAGCCAGGGCCAGACCGGCGGAGATGACCACCAGGATGACGATGACCACCACGAGGATCACGTCGACGCCACTGAATACGGGATCTGGGGGTTTCATGCGCCTTCCAGCCGGTGGTCGGGAGGTCGGTAGAGCGTGGCGAGGAGCTCTCGCTCCCGGGCCTCCATCTTGGTGGCCTCGGCGTCGAGCTCGTGATCCATTCCCTGGAGATGGAGGATGCCGTGCACCACCAGCAGCGCCAGCTCGTCCTCGAACGATCCATCGCCGGCGTTCCGGTAGGCCTCCTCGGGGCAGATGACCACGTCTCCAAGCAGGCACGGCATGTCTTCGGCCGTAGCCGGGAACCAACCCGGCCCGGTTCCCCCGGCGTCAGGGGAGCGCCCCCCGAGCGCAGGCTCGTCCTCGATGGGGAAGGCAAGCACGTCGGTGGGGCCCTCACGGTCGAGGAAGCGCTGGTTGAGCTCGGCGATGGTCACGCTGTCCACGAAAAGCAGTGAGACCTCCACCTTTGCCCCTGCGGAGCAGCGCTCGGCATCGAGCACCGCCAAGGCCAGGTCTCTCCAGCGTTCGAGGTCGACCGGGTACGCGGACTGCTCGTCCGCGGCGAACACCACAATCCCGTTTGCTGGGGTGGCGCGGCTCACGAAGCCGGGCCGATCAGGGTGGATGGAGCGGTGTCTCGCTCGTAGGCAGCAACGATGTCGGCGACGATCCGGTGGCGCACCACGTCCCGGGCGCTGAGATGCACGAAGGCCAGGCCCTCGATCCCCGTGAGGATGGACTCCAGGCCGACCAGCCCAGACCGGCCCCCAGGGACGTCCACCTGGGTCACGTCCCCGGTCACCACCAGCTTGGATCCGAAGCCGATCCGGGTGAGAAACATCTTCATCTGCTCCGGGGTCGTGTTCTGCGCCTCGTCCAGGATGATGAAGCTGCCGTTGAGGGTACGGCCCCGCATAAAGGCCAGGGGCGCCACCTCGATGGTCCCGCGCTCCATGAGCCGGGACATCCCGTCAGGCTCCAGCATGTCGTGAAGGGCGTCGTAAAGTGGCCTGAGGTAGGGATCGACCTTGGCCATGAGGTCTCCGGGAAGGAAACCCAGCCGCTCCCCGGCCTCTACCGCGGGGCGGGTGAGGATGATCCGATTCACGGTCTTGTCCTGCAGGGCCTGAACCGCGAGGGCCACTGCGAGGTAGGACTTGCCGGTGCCCGCAGGGCCGATCCCGAAAGTTATGACGTTCGCCGCGATGGCATCGGTGTAGCGCTTCTGGCCTGCGGTCTTGGGCCGGACGGTCCGGCCCCGGGTGGAGCGCAGCACCTCAGCCGAGAGCACCTCGGACGGGCGCTCGTCCGCCTTCACCATGTCGATGGTCCTCACCACGTTCAGGGCGTCCAGCCCGTGGCCGCGCTCGAGCAACAACACCAGCTCCTCGAAAAGTGCGCCGACCCTGGTAGCGTCCTCGCCGTCGACGGTGATCTCGTTTCCCCGGACCAGGATGCGCGCGCCGACAAAGGCATTCTCCACCAGCCGCAATAGCTCGTCGCGCTCGCCGAGCAGGCCGACCATGAGATGGTTGCCGGGGACGAGGATCTTGACCTGGGTCGTGGACACGGCTTGACAGTTGCGAAGGCTACCAGCTGCGGGTGCCGAGCACCGCTTTGGTCGTGCCTGACCGCGCTGGCAGCTCGCTCGCTAGCGCTAGCCCATGTCGCCCGAGATTACGGGCCGCAACCTCAGGCTAGCCCGGGGGCCAGTCCATCCGCCGCCCACCGAGCACGTGAAGGTGCAGGTGGTTTACCGAGTTGAGGGCGTCGGCACCGACGTTGAACACCAGCCGGTAGCCGCTCTCCGCCACGCCCTCCGACCTGGCGACAGCCTGCGCGGTGGCGAGCATCTCGGCCAGCAGATCGGCGTGCTCGGCCCGCAGGACGCTGGCGTTGGCGATGTGGGCACGGGGCACCACCAGCACGTGCACCGGCGCCGCAGGTTCGATATCCCGAAATGCATAGGTGGCGAGCGTCGCCGCTACCTTGTCGCATGGCAGCTCGCCGGCCACGATCCGGCAAAACAGGCAATCGGTCACGCCCAAGACGCTACCCCGGCCGGTGTGGCAGCATTGAGGTGTGGGAATCGAGCCGCTTGAGATGCCGAGCGACAGCGGAGACGTGGACGGCCTGCTGAACGACCTGGCCAGGTGGGCGGCCGAATCCCGGACCGTGGAGGAGGCCGCCGCCCGGAGCCGGGAGTCGTGGCTGCGCCAGCAGGCAGCAGAGGATACCTCGCTGGAAGGGCTGCTGATCGGCTGGGCCGAGCGCAGGGCGTGGGTGCGGTTGACGACCGTCGTCGGGACTGTCACCCAGGGCACGGTCGCGGCTGTGGGGCAGGACTTTGTGCTGCTCAGGGGGAACGACGACCGCGCTGGACCCGGAGCTAGGGCCGTGTTGGTGAGGACGTCCGGGATCGCGTGTATAGGTAGCCCGCCGGGGCAACACGACGGACGAGCTGGGTTGGCGAGATTCGAGACGGCGCCAAGTCGACTGCTGGCTCCACCCATCGACCTGACCGGAGCACTAGCTGGCCTGGCTGCGCAGCGGCCGCGCGTGCGTATCGCCGCTGGGCGGAACAGCTGGCTCGTGGGAGAGCTGCGCTGGGTCGGCTCCGATGTGGCCTGCCTGCGCCTGGACGGCACTTCGACGACACCCGCATACGTGCCCCTGGCAGGTGTCGTCGAAGTCTCCATCCTCAGCCCGTGACGGTGGTCTCAGCTAGCTGCAGTCCCTTTGGGCTCGGGGTACAGATGGCGTAGCGACCCGGGAGCGATCCGCGAGGCCTCCACAAAGGCCCCCACGTCGGGCGCCTTGAGCCGGATCACCCGACCGAACTGATATGCAGGTATCCGACCCTCGTCGATGAATCGATACAGGGTTCGCAAGGTGACCCCAAGACGGTCTGAAGCCGCCTTGGTACTCAGCCACTCGGTGGGTTCCTCGGCGTTGGGTACGACATTGTCCATGGAGCTGAGTATACTGCTCCCGCCGTATTCCGGATCATCTCATTGAGTTTCTAATGAGGGACGTGGCCGGGCTGCACAGACACTTGCTCGCAACCCCTCATTCCCGACGCGACCGCGGTCGCCACGCCGTCACGGATCCCGGTGTCGAGCACCTTCGCGGGCGCAACGGGTCGTCCTGGCGCTGCCCATCCATTCCATTCGAAGACCTGGCCGGTAGCTGGCCTGTACACCGCAGGAGTGCTGCTGGCGTGGCAGTCCCAGTCCCCGACGAGCAGCTCGTCCCCAGAGCGACCCAGGACGAAGCGCCTCGAAGGCGGCCCGCCGATTTTCAGCGTGCCATTGGCCCAGGACATGTGCAGGCAAGCAGTCCCGAAGGCATCTGCGACAAGAGTCTCGACTGGGGCTGCCGCTCTATCGGTCACACAGCTTCGCGACGACGATGTGTGTGCCGAAAGCTTGCTGCGATCGCCCCCAACGACGGTCCGAACGATCAGGCCTGCAAGCAATAAGGCCACGCACAGCGCGGCCAGGGACCCGCAGAGGCAGCCAGGCCTGAGTCCCCGGCTGGTCGGGCGCGCCTTCACCAGCGCAGGCGGGGGGACCTTGTGGCGGGTGACCGGGAGGGAAGGTGAGCTGACCACATCTCTGAGCTCCCCGAAGAGCTCGGCGGCCGTGGGCCGATCGCCGGGAAGCTGAGCCAGGGCCGCGCCAAGGGCGTCGCCCAGCGCACCTGGCACGTCGGGTCGCAGCCTGGGGCGGCGCGTCGGCGGGCCGCCGGTCAGCGCCTTCAAGCACACGGCGCCGAGGCTGTAGACATCCGACGCTTCTCCCGGTCGCCCCCCAGCCGCCAGCTCGGGGGCGATGTAGCCCAGCGTGCCGCTGAGCACCGGCCACCCGACTCCGGTGCCGGTCATCCACGACCGAATCCCGGCGTCGGTGAGCACCGGAGCGCCCGCGCGGTAGAAAAGGATGTTCGCCGGCTTGATATCCCCGTGCACCCACCCGCCAGCGTGGAGTGCCGCGAGCGCATCGGCGACCTGCATCGCACCTCTGGCCACCTGCATCGCCGGCAGAGTTCCCCGCCGGGCCAGCGCGGCCTCGAGGGATCCGCCAGAGATCAGCTCAGACACGATGACCAGGCCACCCGGAAGATCAAAGACATCGATCGGGGTCAGCAGGCCAGGGTGAGACAGGGTCGTCTGGCCCACGATCAGCGTCCTCAACTCGTGCAGGTCTCGCCCGACGGGCAGGACCTTGAGAAGGGCCGATCGGCCCAAAGCGTCCACCCCCTCGTACATGCACCCTAGGGATCCGCCTGGAAGCGCCCTGACCACTCGATAGCAGTCACCCAAGATCAACGATTCCCCTCTCGCTATGCTAGATCAGGATAACATGTAATATACTAGCATGGGTCACACCACCGGCACCCCTGCGCAGCATGACAAGCTGGACCAGTAAGGGGGCCGGTAAGGACGGTCCTGGAATCCAAAGACCACGAGGAGCACCTGTGATGGTAAGCAGACTGGCAATCAGGCCGCGTGGTGAGAAGCCACGAGATCCTTCGGCACGGGCGCCTGGCGAGGCGCCCGTGCAGGCTCGGCCCCTGCGCGTTGTGCGGGGCCTGCCGAGTGGCCGGGCGATGGTCGGGGGACTGCTGGTCGCCGTGGCTGCGGTGGGAACCTTCGCGGCATACAGCGGTGCCACGGCTGATCGTCGGGTGGACTACGTGGTTGCACGGCGGTCCCTCAGCGTTGGCCAGCGCCTCACCCTCGAGGACCTGGCCGTGGCGCCGATGAACCTGCCTGCTCAGATGGCGAGCCGCTGGGCATTCCGCAATCCGGCCGCCCTTGTCGGTGCGATCGTGGTGGGTCCGTTGGACGGAGGCGAGCTGATCCAGGCCAGCGACGTCGTGACAGGACCGTCGGCGCCTGGGCAGGAGGAGATGTCTTTTGCCATCCCTGACGCCGACGCGGTCGGCGGGACACTGGAACCAGGGGACAGCGTGGACGTGCTCGCGACGGTTGGCACTGGGACTCAGGCGAGGACTGAGGCCGTGCTCGCCGGCGCGCCGGTAATCGCCCGAGTGGCCAGCTCATCGAGCCTCGGAGCAAACGGGACTGGTAGTGAGACGGTGACCCTCGGGCTGTCGAGTCCGACCCAAGCGCTCGCGCTCACCCAGGCAGTGAACAGCGGGACCGTGATACTGGTCCGGGTGACGGGCGGCTCGGCGGGGACGGGCGGCTCGGCTGGGACGGGCGGCTCGGCTGGGGAAGCGGTGCGCTAACGTGCCCGGTCCTCGCTACGTCCTACTGGGCCTGGCACCCCCACGTGCCAGCTGGTTTCGTACCGTTGCGCAGTGGGCTCAGGCCTCCTCGATCCCGGTGGAGTTCGGAAAGTGCGTCTCGCCTGAGGAGCTTCGAACCAGGCTGGCCTCCAACCGGACCTTCTCGGCGGTCCTGGTCGACGCCAGCCTGCCCGCGTTGGACCGGGACCTGATCGACACGGCCCGCCAGGCAGGCTGCGCTGTCGTCGTCGTCGAGGAGCACCCATCGAGGCACCAATGGACCCCGCTGGGAGCAAGCGCAGTCCTCGTCGGCACCTTCGAGCAGACCCACCTGATGGAGCTGCTCCGCCAGCACGCCAGTCCAGTACCTGATGCTCAGGTCAAAGATGTGGACGCTCTGAGCGAGGAAGGCGTTGGCGGTCGAGACACTCCGGGGCGCACCTCCATCGTGGTGGCGGTCTGTGGCTCTGGCGGCGTGGGGACCTCTACCGTGGCAATGGCGCTCGCCCAGGGGCTCGCCGGGCCGCCCAGCCCACAGGCCCGGTCAGGCCGCGACGCGAAAGTAGGCGCAGGCCGCGGCGCCGGAGGACCGCGCGACAACCTGGTGCTCGACGGCGGGGTGCTCCTGGCCGACATGGCCCGGCGTGGCGACCTCGCCGTGCTCCACGATGCCCGGGATGTTGTGCCAGGCCTTCAGGAACTGGTGGCCGCCCACCGCAGCGGTCGCTTGGTGCCCCGGCAGGTGGTAGCGCTCACCTTCGACATCGAGCAGCGCGGCTACCACCTGCTCCTGGGTCTCCGAAGGTCGTGTGACTGGGCGAGCATCCGACCCCGTTCGTTCGAGGCTGCTTTCGCCAGCTTACGGGGCACCTACGGCGCGGTGATCTGTGACATCGAGGCGGATTTCGAGGGTCAGCACGAAGGCGGGTCAATCGACGTCGAGGAACGCAACGTGATGTCCCGATCTGCCCTGGCCTACGCAGATGTCGTGCTGGCCGTGGGCCTGCCCGGCGTCAAGGGAACGCACAGCCTGCTCAGGCTTCTGCGCGAGCTGGGCGCTGCCGGGGCGCCACCGGTGCGCATCGTGCCAGTGTGCAACCGCGCCCCACGTGCTCAACGAGCAAGGGCAGAGATGGCACGAGCGCTCGCGCAGCTCGGCGGGCTCGGCGAGGGCGTCGCTTCACCGATCTTCGTCCCCGAGCGCATGCTGGATGAGATGGCAGGCCACGCCGCCCGACTTCCCAGCGCGTTCGTCGAACCGCTGGTGGCGGCGCTTAGGGCGGTGCTTGATCAGGCGGGAAGACGATTCGTCGAGCCGAGCGAGCCACAACCCGTCCGGTCGGGCAGCCTCGGACACTTTCACGAGGACGACGAGATAGCCCTCGGCTAAGAACCCGTCAGGACGTGAGACCTGTCATGGCTGGTCGAGACAAGGGTCAGCCGACTGCTTCGGCCTCCTCGGCCAGGCTCAGCCACCGCTCCTCCGCCTCGACCAGCGACTCCTGCACAGCGGCAAGCTCGGCCCCAATCCTGCCCAGCTCCACGTGCCCGGCGGCCTCATTCATCAGGGTCTCCAGGCGATTGCGCTCGCCCTCGAGCCGAGCCACATTTCGCTCCGCGTCCCGCATGGCCCTCCCAAGCGTGCCGGCCGACCTGCCCTTTGGGCCGGCAGGGAAGGGCTGTGGGCTCCGCATCCGCTTGGCTCCCCGCGACGAGCCAGCGATCCGCACCTCGCTTGCCGCCATCCAGGCGGCCAGACCACCTGGCACCGCTTCGACGCGTCCTGCGCCGCCAACTGCCACTATCCGCTCGGTCGCCCGTTCCAGGAATGCACGATCGTGGCTCACTGCCACCAGTGCTCCGGGCCAGTCGTCCAGGTAGTCCTCCAGCGCTCGGAGTGTGTCGAGGTCCAGGTCGTTGGTGGGTTCGTCGAGCAAGAGCACATTGGGTCGACCAGCCAGCACCACCAACAGCTGCAACCGCCGGCGCTCCCCACCCGATAGGGTCCCGACCCGCGCCCAGGGCAGGTCGCCCCCGAACCAGAACCGCTCCATGAGCGAGACGTCCTCCGGGGCGCCAGCCACCCTGTTCGGCCCCGCCACAACGTCGCGCACCCGGGCCTCAGGATCGAGAGTCACTCCCAGCTGGTCATACACCCCGACGATCACCGTCGGGCCATGCTCGACGACGCCCACCTCGGGTGCGAGCCGGCCAGCAACCAACTCCAGCAGGGTCGACTTCCCCGCTCCGTTCGGACCCACCACTCCGAGCCGCTCCCGAGGGTCGAGTACCAGGGAAACATCCCGAAGCACCAGGCCCGACCCATAGCCCACGCTTGCCCCGTCCAGCTCCACGACCTTGTCGCCGAGTCGGGGCGTCCCGAGATCGAGCTCCAGCTCGTCTCGCCGGGCTGGCCCCTCCGGGCGGGCGGCCACGAGCGCCTCGGCCGCGACCATGCGCGCCTGGGGCTTGCGGGTCCGAGCCGGGGCGCCCTGGCGAAGCCAGGCCAGCTCTCGGCGAGCCAGGTTCCGCCGGACCATCTCACCCGCGGCCGCGAGCTCGTCCCGCGCAGCTTTGGCCTCCAGATACGACGAGTACCCGCCCTCGTGGACGTATGCCCGGCCCCTGTCGAGTTCCAGCATCCGGGTGGTCACCCGGTCCAGCATGTGACGGTCGTGAGTGACCAGCACCAGCCCCCCGGCGTGCGTCGCCAACCGGCCCTCCAACCAGGTTATGGCGCCCAGATCGAGGTGGTTGGTCGGTTCATCGAGGATCAGCAGCTCGACTGGGTGGACCAACGCGGCCGCCAAGGCGACCCGCTTGGCCTGGCCCCCCGACAGCGTCGCCACGTCTGAGTCGGCCAGGGGCCCCATCCCCAGGCGCTCGAGGGCGGCCGACGCCTCCCAGCCCTCCCCCACAGCTGCCCGCACTGTCCCGGCGGGCAGCTCGGGACGTTGACCCAAGTATCCGACCCGGGTCCCCCGGCCCCGGCGGACCAGGCCGGTCTCGGGGGGATCGACCCCGGCAAGCAGCCGGAGCAGGGTGGACTTGCCTGTCCCGTTGATGCCCACCACGCCCAGACGGTCGCCGTCGGAGATCGTTACCGACAGCTCATCGAACAGGGGTCGACCTGGGCGGCTGGCCGACACCCCGGCCACATCGACAATCACTCCCACTGCAAAGCCACGGTAATGGCGCCGGCACTCCCACCCGCCGGGAGCGGCAGTGATTCTGGTTGCCATATACCCCAGACCACTACCAGATCGGTCCGGCGGGAAGCCGGACCCGGCGGGGAGCCGGACCCGGCGGGGAGCCCACCACCGTCCTCAGGTCGAATGGATCGCCACGGTATCCACCAATGTGTGGGCAAAGTCACGCAGCGACTCGCCCACCAAACCCGGACCGAGGGTGCTGGCCGCGCTCGCCGCCAGGTCGGCCCAGCGCCGGGCCTCTCCGACCGCCGACGCGATGGCGCCCGAACCCGCCACGATCTTCATGGCCCGCTCCAGCTCGTCACCCTCCAGCGGGCGCCCCAGCAACCCGACCAGCTCCGGACCCACCGACCGGTCCCCCAGGGCGCGCAGCACGGGAAGGGTGTACACGCCCTTCATCAGATCCTGACCAGGGAGCTTGCCCAGCTCCTCCTCCGACGCGACTACGTCAAGGATGTCGTCGCGAATCTGGAACACCATCCCGAAGCACTCACCAAACTCGGTCATTGCCTCGACCCGCGATCGATCCAGCCCGGCCGTGAGAGCCCCGACCCGGCAGGCAGTCGCCGTCAACGACGCCGTCTTGCCTGCAATCGCCCCCAGGTACCCCGACTCGCTTCGCTGGGGATCATAGGTCCCCTGCACCTCTGTGACCTGGCCTTCCATCATCCGGGCGAGGGTCCCCGCCAGCAGGCTCGCCACCTCCGTACCCAGATCCGCCGCTATTCCCGCGGCCCTGGCCAGCAGGAAGTCGCCCGCGATCACCGCCATCAGGTTTCCCCACCGGCTGTTGACGCTCTCGACGTTGCGCCGGCTGGTGGCCTCGTCGATGACATCGTCGTGATATAGCGACGCCAGGTGCACCAGCTCGACCGAGACCCCCCCGAGCAGGATGTCCTGGCTGGCCTGGCCCAACCCCGATGCGGCCGCGCAGACCAGGCTCAGGATCGGTCGCAGTCGCTTGCCCCCACCTGCTATGAGGTGCGTCGCCACCTCGGTCAGGAACGGGTCCTCTGCCGCGACAGAACGTTGGAGGACGACTTCGAGTCGATCCAGGTCCTCTTCAACCCAGGGAAGTCCCAGGAGGTCGGCGGCGTTCACTGATATGGAATTAGGCTAACCGAAGCCCGAGCCGACAACAACCAGGGCGACATGCTCAAGGTTGAATGCCTGAGAGACGACCATCATGGGTAGACTAAGTGCGACCGACGAGCCAATAGGGAGGCGGTCCGGTGTTTGAGCGCTTTACAGACAGAGCACGAAGGGTGTTGGTCCTGGCACAGGAGGAGGCGCGCCTGCTGAACCACAACTTCATCGGGACCGAGCACATCCTGCTCGGACTGATCCACGAGGGAGAGGGCGTAGCAGCCAAGGCCCTGGAGTCGCTCGGCATCTCACTCGAAGCGGTCCGGGAGAAGGTAGAGGAGACGATCGGCCCGGCACCCTCAGCCCCGGCCGGTTCCCCACCGTTCACCCCCAGGGCGAAGAAGGTGCTCGAGCTGTCCCTGCGCGAGGCGCTCCAGCTGGGCCACAACTACATCGGCACCGAGCACATGCTGCTCGGCCTGGTGCGAGAGGGCGATGGCGTGGCCGCTCAGGTGCTCGTGCACCTCGGAGCGGACCTGTCCAGGGTCCGGGCCCAGGTCATCAACCTTCTCTCTGGCCAGGGCAAGGAACCGGTGGGCGGCGGGCCCGGCCCGGACACGCCCAGCACGTCCCAGGTCCTCGACCAGTTCGGGCGCAACCTCACCGCGCTCGCCCGGGACCATAAGCTGGACCCGGTCATCGGGCGAGACCGCGAGATCGAGCGGGTCATGCAGGTTCTGTCCCGGCGCACCAAGAACAACCCAGTCCTGATCGGCGAGCCCGGCGTGGGCAAGACTGCCATCGTGGAAGGCCTGTCCCAGCAGATCGTGACCAATGACGTGCCAGACACTCTCAGAGGAAAACAGCTCTACACGCTGGACCTCGGTGCCCTCGTTGCCGGGAGCCGCTACAGGGGCGACTTTGAGGAGCGCCTCAAGAAGGTGCTCAAGGAGATCCGCACCCGGGGCGACATCATCTTGTTCATCGACGAGCTCCACACCCTGGTGGGTGCAGGCGCCGCGGAGGGCGCCATCGACGCGGCCTCCATCCTCAAGCCGATGCTGGCCCGGGGCGAGCTGCAGACGATCGGGGCCACGACCCTGGACGAGTACCGCAAGCACCTCGAGAAGGACGCGGCCCTGGAGCGGCGCTTCCAGCCGATCAAGGTGGAGGAGCCGTCGCTGGCCCACACGATCGAGATCCTCCGGGGGCTGCGGGACCGTTACGAGAGCCACCACTCGGTGACCATCACCGACCAGGCCCTGGTGGCAGCAGCCAACCTGGCCGACCGTTACATCTCGGACCGCTACCTGCCCGACAAGGCCATCGACCTCATCGACGAGGCTGGCAGCCGCCTCCGGATCAAGCGTATGTCCACGCCTCCCGAGTACAAGAGGCTAGAGGAGGACCTCGCCAAGACCCGCAAGGACAAGGAGGCCGCCAAGCTGCGCTCGGCGGCCGAGGAGGTCGACAGGCTCAGCGCCAAGGAGTCCGAGCAGCTGGCCCGCAGGACGGCGACCGAGGCTCAGTGGCGCACCGAGGGTCGTGACCTGTTCGACGTGGTCGACGAGGAGGTGATCGCCGAGGTCCTGGCCAACTGGACCGGCATCCCCGTCTACAAGCTGACCGAGCAGGAGACCGCCAAGCTCCTGCACATGGAGGAGGACATCCACCACCGGGTGATCGGGCAGGAGGACGCCATCAAGGCCCTGGCCCGGGCGATCCGGCGCACCAGGGCCGGGCTCAAGGATCCCAAGCGGCCCAGCGGTTCGTTCATCTTCCTCGGGCCGACCGGCGTGGGCAAGACCGAGCTGGCCAAGGCCCTGGCGGAGTTCCTCTTCGGCAACGACACCTCGCTGATCCAGCTGGACATGAGCGAGTACATGGAGAAGCACACGGTCAGCCGCCTGGTCGGGTCCCCCCCCGGCTACGTCGGCTACGAGGAGGGCGGCCAGCTCACCGAGGCCGTCCGGCGAAAGCCCTTCTCGGTGGTGCTGTTCGACGAGATCGAGAAGGCCCACCCCGACGTGTTCAACGCCCTACTCCAGATCCTGGAGGACGGCCGGCTCACCGATGCCCAGGGCCGCACCGTGGACTTCAAGAACACCGTGCTCATCATGACCTCCAACCTGGGAACCGCAGACCTGCACAAGGCCTCGGTCGGTTTCGCCAAGTCCTCAGAGGCCGTCACCCACGAGCGCATGAAGACCAAGGTGAACGAGGCCCTCAAGGGCCACTTCCGGCCGGAGTTCCTCAACCGCATCGACGAGGTGATCGTCTTCCACGAGCTGTCCAAGGATGAGATCACCGAGATCGTGGACCTGATGATCCGCCGGGTGCGCGAGCAGCTGGAGGGCCAGGGACTCGGATTCGAGATCACCCGCTCGGCCAAGGAGCTGCTCGCCGATCGTGGCTACGACCACGCCCTCGGCGCCCGGCCGCTGCGCCGTGCGATCCAGCAGCTGGTGGAGGACCCCCTCTCGGAGCGGATCCTGTGGAAGGAGTTCCGGGTCGGCCAGACGATCATCGTGGATGCCGAGGACGACGCCATCGTGTTCCGCACCATCGAAGGTGTCGAGCCCCCCCCGCCAGTCGAGCTGGCCGGTGCCGGAGCCGGCATCGACCCGGAGTAAGCACAGCCGACAAGTTGAGCAACATTCGTCGGCATCACCACCGGCGAGTTGCCACCGACACCAGGTCCACCAATCGGGCAACCACCGGGAAAGCCCCCAGCCGGGCCAGGCCGGCCACCCTGGGCACGGCTATCGTGTCCCAACCCGGGACTCCGGCCAAGCGGACGGAGCGCACGATCGCCCTGCCGGCCAGCGACGCTGGGGGCAGGCCGGTCGCATTGAACGGGGTCCCTGTGCCGTCGGCGTTGCCCTGCGACCGGGGCAGGAACTCAGTCCCCAGAGGCCCGGGGGCGATCAACGCAACAGTGACTCCTTTGCCCAGCAGCTCGCGCCGGAGGCCCTCACTGAAGCCGGCAACCGCGAACTTGGTCGCCGAGTAGACGCTCAGCGGGGGCGCAGACACCCACCCGGCCACTGATCCGACATTGACAATGTGGCCCCGCCGTCGGGCCAGCATCCCGCGGAGGAGCCGCTGGGTCAGGTCGATCAGGCCGATCACGTTGGTCTCGAACAGCCGGCGCACCTCCGCCGCCGGCATGTCGGCCACCACGCCTGACCACCCCAGCCCCGCGTTGTTGACCAGCACGTCGACCTCGCCGACGGCCTCGCACAGCGCGGCTCGATCCGAGTCCACGGTGAGGTCGGCCACGAAGGGGGTGATTCCCGAACGAGCCTCGGCCAAGGCGGCCAGTCGGTCGCCGTTGCGCGCGACAGCCCAAACTTGCGCCCCACGCGCCGCCAGACGCAGCGCAGCGTCTCGACCGATTCCCGAGGACGCCCCGGTGACGACGACGGTCGATCCTGCGATGCGCATGTGCTCCACTACAGTGTAGGTGGCCTAGCGACGAAAGTGTGCCGCCACGAGCGACCCCCGCATCCGAGTGCATGCAGTGACCGCGGTCGACGACGACCTCGTGGCTGCCTTTGCCCGGCTGTTGCCCCAGCTCTCGCCCAGCACGCCAGTGCTGCAAAGAGAGGAGCTGGAGGGGGTGGTGGGTTCGCCGGGAACCACCGTCTTGGTGGCACTCATGCAAGGTTCCGGGGGAGCGCTCAGTGGTGAGTGGGGCGTGGTAGGGACCCTCACACTTGTGGTATTCCTCATACCTACGGGCATCAAAGCCTGGATCGAGGACGTGGTCGTGGAGTCCTCGATGCGGGGTTTTGGGGTGGGTGCCGCCCTGGTGAAGGCCGGAGTCCAAGCGGCGGGGGCGGCGGGGGCGCGCACAGTCGAGCTGACCTCTCGGCCAGCCCGGGAGGCGGCCAACCGGCTGTACCGCCGCCTTGGCTTCGCGCTCCGGGACACCAACGTCTACCGCCTGGACCTGTTCTAGGATGGACCGCGTGGAGGAGAGCATCACCATCACAGACAACCGCAGCGGCGCCTCCCTGGACATAGCCATCCGAGACGGTGGAGTGTCGGCGGCCGAATGGTCCAAGCTGCTGCCCGGGGTGTGGTTCTTCGATCCCGGGCTGGCTTCCACGGCCACCTGCGCCAGCTCGATCAGCTACGTGGACGGCGAGGCCGGGGTGCTGCGCTACCGGGGGTATCCGATCCAGGAGCTGGCAGAGCACTCGACGTTCATAGAGGTGGCTTACTTGCTGATCTGGGGGGAGCTGCCGAGCCCCACCCAGTACGAGGAGTGGCGGCGCGACATCAACCATCACACGTTCATCCACGAGAACGTGCGCAAGAGGTTCTTGGAGGGCTTTCATTACGACGCCCATCCGATGGGGATGCTCGTGTCGGCGGTCGCGGCGATGTCGACCTTCTACCTCGACGCCAAGGACATAGTCGACCCGGAGTCGCGGCGGCGTCAGGTCACCCGGCTCATCGCCAAGATGCCCACCCTGGCCGCCGCGGCCCACCGCTTCAGCGTGGGGATGCCATTTGTCTATCCGGACAACTCGCTCAGCTACGCGCAAAACTTCCTTTCGATGATGTGGAAGATCTCCGAGCCGCATTTTGCCGCCGACCCCGCCCTCACCAGGGCATTGGATGTGCTGTTCATCCTCCATGCCGAGCACGAGCAGAACTGCTCCACCACGGTCATGCGCACGGTCGGCTCGGCGCACGCCGATCCGTACTCCGCCTGCGCCGCCGCCTGCGCCGCTCTCTACGGACCCCGCCACGGCGGCGCCAACGAGGCGGTCATACAGATGCTCACCGAGATCGGGTCGCTGGACCGGGTGAGCGCCTTTGTGCGTTCGGTAAAGGAGGGCCACGGGCGCCTCCAGGGATTCGGCCACCGGGTCTACAAGAACTACGACCCGCGGGCCACGATCATCAAGCGCACCGCCGAGGAGGTGTTCGCGGTCACCGGGCGCAACCGGCTGCTTGACATCGCGCTGGAGCTGGAGAGGGTGGCGTTGGAGGACGAGTACTTCGTGTCCCGGCGGCTCTACCCGAACGTGGACTTTTACTCAGGGCTTATCTACCAGGCCATGGGATTCCCGATCTCGATGTTCCCGGTGCTGTTTGCGATCCCGCGGACCGCTGGCTGGCTCGCCCACTGGCTCGAGCAGCTCGAGCAGGGTGCCCGGATCACCCGGCCTCGCCAGCTTTATATTGGCGAGCCCGAGCGGCACTACGGCTTAGCTCAGCGCTGAGCCGACGGATCGAGGGTGCGGGATCTGGCCGTCGGGCTGGCAGGTCCGGGCGCAGCCGGCGCAGGTGCCCACTATCTCGAGGGTGTGCCCGACCTCCACAAAGCCATGATCGACCGCCACTCGGCTGGCCCAGAGCTCGATCTCCGGTGCCTCGACCTCCACGGTTAGGCCGCAGGTCTTGCAGACCAGGTGGTGGTGATGGTGGTCGCTGTCACAGCGACGATACAGGGTCTCGCCGTCGTCGGAGCGCATGGCGTCCAGCTCGCCCGCCTCGGCCAGGGCGCGCAGCTGGCTGTAGACGGTCGTGAGCCCGACGTTCTCGCCCCGAGCTCGCAGCTCGGTGAACAGGTCCTGCGCCGACCGAAACGACTCGGACGCTTCCAGGGCCGCCGCCAAGGCGCGTTTTTGGCGCGTCGAGCGCTCCTGAGGAGCTCGACGGGTCATCGCGGTCGATCCAGCGGCCACCGGGCTGGGACTCGGTCTGGAGGCAGCGATCAGTGCTCGTCCCAGTGGCCGTCGTGGGCCGCGTGGCGGTGGCCGTCGTGCGCGTAGTCGACGTGATCGCCGTGGGGGACCGCCACGTGGCCGCAGCCGTGGGCGTGCTCGTGAGGATGCTCCCCATGGGTTTGGTGATCCTGGGCTTCGCACTCGTCCACATGGTCGTGGTGAAGCGCGTGAAGGTGGCCGTCGTGCGCGTAGTCGACGTGATCGCCGTGGGGAATGGCAACGTGGCCGCAGCCGGCACCATGGGCATGGGGATGGTCTGCGTGGACTGTCATCGTGGTCCCTCCTGGGAGTGTGTTATGGCGTCGTTCACAATGTGGCTAACGTGGGCGTCCACCAGCTGGTAAGTGACCTCGGTCCCCCGGCGGGTGGTGCTCACCAGCCCGGCGTCTCGAAGGACCTTCAGATGCTGGGAGAGCAGCGGTTGGCTGACCTCCCGACCCGCCAAGCGCAAGGTTGATGCCAGCTCGTGGACACAACGCGGGCCATTGCCCAGCTCGAGCACCACAGCCAGGCGGACTGGCGAGGCGAGGGCTTTGAGCAGCCCGACGGCGCCTACGAGGGCGTCGGCTTGTCGTGTCTCGGACACAGGACAATATTAGCAAACTCATATATAAATGTCAAGCCATGCAAGCTTGACGCCACGAATCCGAGACCCCAACGTGGTCTTGGGCACAGCTGCACTCCCTTTGTACGGAGGATCTCGAGCACCGCGTTGTCGAGCACTGCCTGGGAGACCACGCCGCTGCTCACCGCGCCGACCAGGGCGCTCACGATGGAGCCTCCGATCTGCACCGAGGCCGAAGCCGAACCAGCGTCGTAGAGGACCATGTCCGCCCCTGCTCCGACGGCTTCGACCGCGGCCTGCGCGGGGCTGAGGCCGAGCGCGCTGATCGCACCCGCCGACAATGAGTCGGTGAGGATCAAGCCAGAGAACTCCAGCTGGTGGCGCAGGAGGCCATCGACCGCTGCCTTCGAGAGGCTGGCCGGTCCGCTGGTGAGGCCAGGCACGGTGGCGTTGGAGACCATCACCGCAGGAAGCCCGGCCCGGATTGCCCGCTCGAATGGCACCAGGTCACGAGCCTCGAGGGTCGATAGCGGCGCTGTCGTGGCCGGGCCAAAGTCCGTGTTGTAGCTTGCCGTGCCCAGGCCCGGAAAATGCTTGACCACTGGTATCACCCCGCCTGCCAGGAGGCCGCGGGCGAATGCCATGCCATAGGTCGTAGCCGTCTGGGGATCGGCGCTGAAGGACCGGGCGCCGTCAGGACGGCTGGCATCAGGACCGGGTCCCCCGTCGAGGTCGAGAACCGGGGCCAGATCCATGGTGACACCAAGGGAGCGCATCGCGCTAGCTGTGCTCTGGGCCAGCGCCTGGACTCCTGCCGGGGTGTCGGTGCCAGCCATGGTGCGCGCCCACGGGAGGTTGCCGACCAGATTGGCCATGCGCTGGACTCCCCCGCCCTCCTCGTCGGTCATCACCAGGGGCGCCACACCCGCTACGGCGAGGCCGCGCAGGCGGGCCACCTGCGCGCCGAGGTCACTCGGAGCGCTGGAACCAAACAGGATGATGCCGCCCGCTCCATCGGCAACCAGGGGAGCCACGGCGGAAAGGTCGCTTTCTTGAACCGGGGCCACCACCAGCTGGGCGGCGCGACGTTCCAGGCTCCAAGACGAGACGATCTCGCGCGGCTGGCAGGCGGCGGCGGTCGTCGGAGTCGTTGCGGGCGCCCCGGTCACGGTCGTGGCAGCCCGGCTGGTGGCAGCACGGCTGGTGGCGGCCCCCCGAGAGGTGGCGGCCCCCCGAGAAGCGCCCACGCTCGTCCCGCATCCAGCTGCGAGCCCCACAATGAGCCCAATTGCCACTGCCCGGCTCCCATGACACATCGGGCGCAGGCTAGGGCGACGTGCGTGGGCACGGAGGGACGCGGGCACAGTTGGATATTTCGGAGGAGCGCTGGCTAACTAGCACTTACGCGGCTTCGCCCCAGCCCGACGAGGCGTGGGGTGAGTGTCGTCAGCTCGGTGGTGGGTCAGGGGGCTGGGCGTAGTCACCCTAGGTTCAGAGATGTGTGGCTCCACCAGCCCGGAGAGAGTCCGCGTAGACTCTACGCGGGCGTCCCGAAGCAATCGCACTTAGCGCGCCTTTTGGTGCCCAACTGCAACAGCTTCCAAGCGCACCGCTCGGGCGACCCGAACTGCGACCCCTCACGGCTCGGTGATCGCTCCCTGGTCGGCGCCGGTGACCAGGGTTGCGTACTTGGCCAGCACACCCGTCGTGTAGCGCGGCGGCGGGACCTTCCAGTCGCTTCGCCGGGCCTCCAGCTCGTCTGCCGGCACCATCACGTCGATCCGCCGGGCCGGGACGTCGATCACCACCCGGTCGCCGTCGGCCACCAGGGCGATCGGGCCTCCGTCCACCGCCTCCGGGGCGACGTGACCGATGCAGAGCCCGTGCGTCCCCCCAGAGAAGCGGCCGTCCGTGAGCAGGGCGCAGTCCGCCCCCCGACCGACTCCGGTCAACGCCCCGGTCACGGCCAGCATCTCGCGCATCCCCGGACCGCCCTTCGGACCCTCGTAGCGAACCACCAGCACCGTCCCCGGCTGGATCGAGCCGGTCATGATGGCCTCCATCGCGGCGTCCTCCCCGTCGAAGACCCGGGCCGGCCCATCGAAGACCTGGGCGTCCAGCCCGGCCACCTTCACCACCGCCCCCTTGGGCGCCAGCGATCCGGACATGATCGCCAGGCCGCCGTCGGTATGGATCGGGCGCTCCAGCGGATGCACCACCGAGCCATCCGGCCCGGGGGGAGCGAGGGCTGAAAGGTTCGCCTCCACGGTCCGGCCGGTGACGGTCATGCACGTCCCGTCCACCAGCCCAGCCTCCAGCAGCATCGCCATCACCACCGGCACCCCCCCGACCGCGTCCAGATCGCTCATGTGGTAGCGCCCGTGCGGCCTCATGTCGGCCACGTGCGGCACCCGCCGCCCTATCCGGTCGAAGTCGGCCAGCGAAAGCGCCACCCGCGCCTCCCGGGCGATGGCCAGCAGGTGGAGGACCGCGTTGGTCGAGCCTCCCAGTGCCATCGTCACCGCGATCGCGTTCTCGAAAGCTGCCTTGGTGAGCACCTGCCTCGCGCTCACCCCCGACTCCACCAGTCCCATCACTGCCCGGCCGCTCTCGTAGGCCAGGTCCTCGCGGCGGCGGTCGACTGCCGGCACCGACGCCCCACCAGGCAGGGCCATGCCCAGCGCCTCGGCCACCGCAGCCATGGTGTTGGCCGTGAACATCCCGGCGCAGCTCCCCGCTGTCGGGCAGGCGTTGTGCTCGATCAGCGAAAGCTCCTCGTCGCTCAGCGTGCCCGCCGCATTGGCCCCCACCGCCTCGAACACGCTCACTATGTCCAGCGCCCGGTCCCCCAGCCGCCCAGGCAGGATCGTCCCCCCGTAAAGGAACACCGCGGGCAGGTCCAGGCGGGCCGAGGCCATGAGCATCCCCGGCAGCGACTTGTCACAGCCGGCCAGGCCGACCAGCGCATCGAAGCGCTCCGCGTGCATCATGCACTCCACCGAGTCGGTGATGACCTCCCGGCTCACCAGCGACGCCCGCATCCCCTCGTGCCCCATGGAGATGCCGTCGGACACCGCGATGGTCCCGAACTCCATCGGGAACCCGCCGGCAGAGCGCACCCCCTCGGCCGCCCGCACGGCGAGCCGGTGCAGCCCCAGGTTGCACGGGGTCACCTCGTTCCAAGACGATGCCAGGCCGACCTGGGGCTTGTCCCAGTCGGCGTCGGTCATACCCACCGCCCGCAGCATCGCCCGAGCACCCGCCCGAGCCTTTCCCTGGGTCACCTCGGCGCTTCGCAACGTGGTCATGACCGCCATGCTAGCGCCAGGCGCCTTTTAGGAATATGCCGTTGTGGTCCCTGACCGCCGTGCCCACGCCAGACCCGCGGCGCACGAACGCCGAGCCCCTCAGCTCACCGCCTTGCGCAGCACCCACCCCTTCACGTCGCCGTAGGGCGGGTAGACCAGGCCGAGCTCGGGGCGGGTCGGCTTGCGCAGCACGGCCCGGCAGTGGCTGAAGGCCTCGAAACCCCACCTGCCGTGATAGGAGCCCATCCCGCTGGCGCCAACCCCGCCGAAGGGCAGGTCGTGGACCGCCAGGTGCAACACGGTGGTGTTCACGCACGCACCACCCGAGCTGGTCCTCGCCAGGACGCTGTCCGCGGCCTCGGGAGCGCTGGTGAACACGTAAAGCGCCAGCGGTTTGGGACGCTGGACCGTGAACGCCACCGCCTCGTCGACATCGTCCACCGTGATCACGGGAAGGATGGGCCCGAAGATCTCCTCCTCCATGACCGGGTCAGTGGCCTTCACCCCGGTGAGGACGGTCGGTGCCATGTAGCGGGTCGGGCGGTTGGAGTGGCCGCCGACCGCGACCCGACCGCTGGTGGTCTCTAGCATCTTCGCCAGGCGGCCGAAGTGGTGGTCGTTGACGATCCGGGCGTAGTCGGCGCTCACCTCGGGGTCCGAGCCGTAGAAGCGCCGGACCGCCCTTGCCAGCTCCGACACCAGCCGCTCCGCTACGTCCCTGTGCACCAGCACGTAGTCGGGGGCCACGCAAGACTGCCCGGCGTTCAAGAACTTGCCCCAGGCGATTCGCCGGGCCGCCACACCCAGGTCCGCGTCCGCATCGACGATCACCGGGCTCTTGCCGCCCAGCTCCAGGGTCACTGGGGTGAGATGCTCGGCGGCCGCGTGCATCACCACCTTTCCCACCCTGGTGCTGCCAGTGAAGAAGATGTAGTCGAACTGCTCCGCCAGCAGAGCCTGGGTCTCGGCAACCCCGCCCTCCACTATCGCGATCGCCCTTTGATCCAGGTAGCGTGGCACCAGGCGGGCTAGGGCTTTGGAGGTCTCGGGGGCCAGCTCGGAGGGCTTGCCCAGCACGCAGTTGCCGGCAGCGATGGCCGCGGCCATCGGGGCCAGCAGGAGGTGCACCGGATAGTTCCACGGCGCCATCACCAGAGCCACGCCGTAGGGCTCCCTCACGATGGAGGCCCTGGCCGGCTGCTGGACGGGGGGCACCTTCACCCGCTCGGGCCGCATCCAGCGCTCGAGGCCCGCCAGCGCCGAATCCACCGAGCTGCCCACGAAAGAGATGTCACTGACCAGGGCCTCCACCGGCGGCTTTCCTAGGTCGACAGCGACCGCGGCCAGCAGCTCGTCCTCGCCCTCGGCGACCAGGCGGCGAAGGGCGTGCAGCTGCTCGGTCCGCCAGGCCAACGGGCGGGTGACTCCTGACTCGAAGGTGGCACGTAGGTCGGAGACAACGGACGTCATTGCGGTCCTTCGGAGTCATCCCGATCCGCCCGTCTCCGAGCTGGCAGTGATTCAGGGTCCATTTCAACATCAACCACTACCACCTCGCCAGCGGTCGGCTCAGCGTCGGTCAGGCGCCGGGCCTGGATGGCGTGCTCCTCGCCGCTCGTGAGGCATCGCCCAGTGGCCAGGTCGAACTGCCAACCGTGTACCAGGCAGGTGAGGACGTCGTCGTGCACCCTGCCGAAGCGGGCAAGGTCCCCCTGAAGGTGGGGGCAACGCCCCTGGACCAGCCAGCCGTCCAGGCGGCACCACTCGTCGGCGTCGCGATGCCCGGCGGGAGCCGCCCGCTTGGGCGGCGCTTCCCTGGGCGACCCAGGGACGGGCCCCGGTCCAGGCCGGGGCGCCAACCCAGCCGCCCGGCCCTCCACGTAAGCCATCCGCTCCTCCGAAAGGCACTTGAAGAAGGTATAGATGTGCTCGTTGTAAGACCCGTCCCGCTCGGCCGAAAAGCGCATCGACAAGAACAATCCGTTCACCCAGTCGTTCGAGCGGTCCACGATGCACGCCTCGACCACACCCCGGTCCATCTTGAAGCGATAGGGGCAGTGCTCTCCGGCCCACGCCCTCACCTGGCGCTGCGGGAAGTCCACCACCACGTCGGATTCCCCGATCTGGAGCAGGACCGGCACGCCGATGTCGCTGCACAGCGTGCCCGCTTGGGCCATCAGAGGCTCCCACCAGGCGCGCAGCTCGGCCAGCACATCGACCTTGCCCACCGGCCACGAGCCCTTGACCTCCTCTATGATCGGCCGGCACCTGGCCTGGTAAGCCTTCAGGTACCTCGCCTTGTCCGAGAATGGGTCCGCCACGGCGCCCGGATCAGGATGCGCCACCTCGCAACGGCCGGCACCGAGGGTGACCACGCTGCCAGGAACGACCAGCTTGCCGGAGTCATGACCCTGAGCCTGGAGGTGCGCCAGGAAAGCCAGCTGGTCGGGGAACGGGTTGGACTCGTCCCCGTAGATGTCGTTGTAGGCAAACAGGGAATCGTCTAGGAAGCACGGCGGCCCGGCGCAGGGAAACACGTTGGCTGAGCCGAGCGCGGCCGCGAAGCCAGCTGCGCGGTCCATGCCCCGATGCCGCTTCTGCCGGCCCAGCTCAGCCTTGACCTCGACGGGCAGCTCGTAGACCACCGGATACCAGATGGCCCCGGAGAACTGCAGGAAGTGGGCGTCGTAGGGACCAAAGCCCCGCAGGGCTCCGAGGTCCCGCGGGCGGGCATCGTTCTGGTCCAGCAAGCGGGCAGTCCCGTCGTCAACGGCGAGGGC
This sequence comes from Acidimicrobiales bacterium, assembly GCA_039583695.1. Taxonomy (GTDB): domain Bacteria; phylum Actinomycetota; class Acidimicrobiia; order Acidimicrobiales; family JAJPHD01; genus JAVKSL01. Next base: position 25,476 of record JAVKSL010000021.1, read on the forward strand.
TGAGTCGCCTAGAGGCCCGTCCGAGGGGGAGGTCTCGGCTACGCACATCAGGCGCAGGCCGTCCAGGGTCACCGGGCTCCCGTTGGGGAGCCGCTCGAACCGGGAGAAGCCCAGGTCGCCCAGCTCCCGTCGCAGCTCGTCCAGCGGGAACTCGGGCAGCAGGACGGTGGCGGCACGGGACACGTGATCCCCCAGGAAGGCTGGGTCGAAGTGATCCCGGTGCAGGTGCGAGATGTACAGGTAGTCCGGATGGGCGAAGGCCTCGACGTCCAGAGCCGCGTTGGCTGGGAAGGGGAACCACGACGCAAAATAGGCCGGGTTGAACCACGGGTCGCAAAGGATGCTCCCCCCGGCAGTCTCCACAAACAGCCCGGCATGGCCGAGAAATGTTACGCGCAACCCAGCTCCTTGTTGATCGGTGCTCCCCTCAGGGTAGTGGAAGACCCCAGGGGGTGCCCAATGCCCCGGCGGCGGGCCTCAGGCGCTGGTCCTCACCGGCTCGGGCACCGGCCGGTCCGGGCTTTTTGCTCGGCCTGCGCGGGTCGCCGAGCAAAGAGCCGCGATCACCATCAGACCAGCCGAAGCGTAGAACGCAGCCTGCAGACCATGGGTGAAGCCAACCGCTTCGGCTCCGTGCAGCGCAGTAGTGCCCACGAAGATGGCGAAGGCGAGGTGGCGAGAGATCGACTCCGAGGCTATGAGTATCGCCACCGCAAAGGAGAAGACCATGCCGACGTTCGAGAATGTCCGCAGCATCCCCGAGGCAGTGCCGAACACGCCAGCTGGGGCGGCCTTCATCACAGAGGAGTTGTTGGATGGGAAGAAGAAGCCCGAGCCGATGCCGCTGAGGACGCTGGCCAGCACGACTATCGTCAACGAGCTGGTCACCCCGAGGCGCGAGTAGACCAGCAGGGCCACCACCTGAAGCCCGAGCCCGGCCGTGGCCGGGATCACCGAGCCAACCCGGTCGGTCAGGCGCCCGGCGAGAGGGCCAGCGACGCCTCCCAGCACGTAGCCCGGGACCAGCAGCAACGAAGCATGCAGCGGGCTCAGGCCCCGTACCCCCTGCAGGTACATGATCACCAGGAACAAGACTGCAAAGTTGGCCAGGGCCTGGAAGAACGCTGCCAGCAGTGCCGGGGTGAGGGTGGGCACCCGGAACAAGGACAGTGACACCATTGGCTCGGCCTGAGAGCGCTCGACCAGCGAGAAGACCCCCAGCAAGACGATCCCCAGGCCCAGCGCGCTGATCACGAGCGCGGTGGGCGGAGAGGAGGCCAGCTCGGTTATCCCCCACAACAAGCCGAACAGCCCGGCGCCGAGCGTCGCCATGCCGGCCAGGTCCAGCCGGCGGGTCACACGGGACCCGCTGTCGCGCAGCACCCGCAGGGCAAGCGCCAGGGCTGCCCCGCCAATGGGCACGTTGATCCAAAAGATCCACCTCCACGACAGCTCGGTGACAATCACTCCACCGAGCACGATCCCGATCACTGCCCCCAGGCTCCAGCCCACCGACGTGTACCCGTAAGCCCTTCCCCGGCGCTGCGCTGGGAAGGTGTCCGCGATGACCGCGCCGCTGTTGGCGGTTATGAGCGCTCCACCGACACCTTGCAGGAGGCGGAAGGCCACTATCGAAGCCTCGTTCCACGAGAGGGCGCAGAGCAGGGATCCGACGATGAACACGCCGAAGCCGGTCTCGTACATGCGCACCCGGCCGTACATGTCGCCCAGGCGGCCCACCTGGGTGGCCAGCAAGGTGATGACCAGCAGGTAGCCGATGATGACCCAGATGACCGACGCCAGACCGACGTGCAGAGCTCGCTGGATCTCCGGCAGGGCCAGGATGACGATCGTCGTGTCGACCGCAGTGATGAGCACGCCAGTGACGATGACCACCAGGGCCAGGCCAGAGCGGTCCGGGCGCTGCGCCAACCAACGTAGCCCTGGGCTAGCGGACAAGCTCGGAGGGAACCACCCGGACCGGGAAGGGATAGTGGGCGTGCGCCGGGCTCACGACGAGCATCCCATCTATGACCTCCCACCTGCGCCCGTCCCAGGCGACGTCGTCCAGGTCCGAGGCCACAAACGGGCGTTGCGGGACCGGGAGGGACACCACCCGGGGAGTGAGCGTGGCACCCGACACGAGGCTCAGCTTACCAAGGAGGCTCGCCTGGCTCTCAGGAGCGCCGTAACCGCCTTGCCGTCCGCCCGGCCGCTGGTCGAGCGCATCACCGCTCCCACGAAAAGCCCAGCCACCTTGTCCTCCCCGGCCAGGTAGCGATCCCACTGCTCGGGGTTTGCGGCGATGGCCGCATCCAGGGCGGCGGCGAGGGCGGCGGCCGCCAGGCCCTCGAAACCGCGGCGACGAGCGATCTCGGCAGGGTCGCCGCCAGCCTCCAGCATCTCGGCCAGGACAGCTTTGGCCTGGGTGGCGCTCAGGGTGGCAGACATGGCGACGAGGCCGACGAACCCAGCGGGGTCCAGCGAACGGGCCGCGCTCGGATTGGCCGCGAGCTCGTTGGCCGCCAGGTTGAGCGCTCGCCGGGGGTCCGCCCCGGCGGCGGCGGCGCCCAGCACAAGCTCCTCGAGACCGAGCTCGACCACCGTCGCCACCCTGCCCGCCAGGGCAGGGTCGTCGAGGCCGTCCAGGCCCCTCAGCCGGGCGCGACGCTCGGCGGGCATCGGCGGCAGGGATGCGGAGACCGTCGCCACCCACTCCGGCGACGGCGCCAAGGGGACCAGGTCGGGCTCGGGGAAGTAGCGGTAGTCGTAGGCTTCTTCCTTGGAGCGGAGCGGGTGCGTGCAAGCCGTGGCCTCGTCCCAGTGACGGGTCTCCTGGACCACCCGGCCCCCTGACTCCAACAGCTCCACTTGGCGCGCCGCCTCGAAGTCGATGGCGTGGCCCAGCGAGCGCAGGGAGTTGAGGTTCTTTACCTCGCACCGGGTGCCGTAGGGATCGGTGCCGGCCCGGCGGACCGAGACGTTGGCGTCGACCCGGACCGAGCCCTCCTCCATCTTCCCGTCAGACGCCCCGGTCGCCATCAGGATGCCCCGCAGCTCGTTCACGTAGGATCGGGCCTGGGCGGCGGAGCGGATGTCGGGGGCGCTGACGATCTCCACCAGCGGCACGCCAGCGCGGTTGTAGTCGACCAGCGAATACAGCGCGTCGTAGATCCTGCCACCACCGCCCACGTGGGTGGACTTGCCGGTGTCCTCCTCCATGTGGGCGCGCTCGATCCCCACCCGGCTCCCGTCGACCAGCTCCAGCCAACCCCCGACATTGATCGGTGCGTCGTACTGGCTGATCTGGTAGTCCTTGGGCATGTCCGGATAGAAGTAGTTCTTGCGGTGAAAGATCGACGGGCGAACCTCGCAGTGAAGCGCCACTCCGATGCGGACCGCCAGCTCGACGGCCATCTTGTTGAGCACTGGGAGCGAGCCCGGCAGGCCCAGGCAGACCGGGCAGACGTTGGTGTTCGGCTCGTCTCCGAAGGCCGCGCGACACGAGCAGAACATCTTGGTGGCGGTTCGCAGCTCGCAGTGGACCTCGAGGCCAACCACGGTCTGCCAACGCTCGGGGGTAGGAGGGCACAGGTCTCGGGGCGCATTGATGCTCATTTCTTAAAGAGACCTTTCGAGCGCGGCGGCCACCCGGAACATGACCGGCTCACCGAGCGCCGGTGCCAGGACCTGCACCCCCACCGGGAGGCCGTCGTCGCCAGCGCCGTAGGGCACGCTCATCGCCGGGTGGCCCGCCAGGTTGGAGGGAATGGTGCAGATGTCGCAGCAGTACATGGTCCACGGGTCGGCGACCTTGGCGCCGATCCGAAAGGCGGTGGTCGGCGTGGTGGGGGCGATCAGGGCGTCGAAGTGACGGTAGGCGGCGGCGAAGGAGTCGATGATCAGGGTTCGCACCCGCTGGGCCTGGCCGTAGTAGGCGTCGTAGTACCCGGCCGAGAGGGCGAAGGTGCCCAGCATGATCCGGCGCTTGACCTCGGGGCCGAAGCCCGCGGCCCTGGTGGCCCCGTACATGGCCCCGATGTCGGCGGCTTGCTCGGGCTGGCCGCGACCGGCCGGGTCGCGCGGTGGCCCGTCGACCCGCAGACCGTAGCGTACGCCGTCGTAGCGGGCCAGGTTGGACGAGGCCTCGGCCGGGGCCAACAGGTAGTAGGCGGCGAGGCCGTGGATCGCAGCCGGGACGGAGGCCTCCTCGACCTTGGCTCCGGCGTCAGTCAGGGCCTCGGCTGCAGCGAAGAGCCGGGCGGCCACATCGCTGGCGATGCCCTCGGCACCCGCGAGCTCGGTTATGACACCGATGCGCAGGCCCTCGACTCCCTGGAGGAGACAGCTTTGAAGGTCGGGAGGCGGGCAGTCAACGCAGGTGGAGTCGGCCGGGTCACCTCCGGCGATCACCTCAAGCAGCGCCGCGGCGTCGGCTACGGTGGCCGCGAACGGCCCGATCTGGTCCAGCGAGCTGGCGAAGGCGATCAGGCCGTAGCGCGAGACCAGCCCGTAGGTCGGCTTGACCCCGACCACTCCGCACAGCGCCGCAGGTTGGCGGATCGAGCCACCAGTATCCGAGCCGAGCGCCAGCGGGACGAAACCCGCCGCCACCGCCGCTGCGCTGCCGCCGCTGGAGCCACCCGGCACCCGGGTCAGGTCGTGGGGATTGTGAGTCGGGCCGAACGCCGAGCTCTCTGTCGACGAACCCATGGCGAACTCGTCCAGGTTGGTCTTGCCCAGCGGAATTGCCCCGGCGGCGATGACCCGCTCGACAACCGTCGCGCTGTAAGGGGGGCACCAGCCCTCCAGGATGCGCGAGGATGCAGTTGTCCCGACGCCCCTGGTGCACAGGTTGTCCTTGAGGGCGATGGGGACGCCGGCCAGAGGACCGGGGTCGCCGCCCGCTTTGACCAGGTTGTCGATTCGATCGGCCGCTGCTCGGGCCCAGTCGGTGGTGACCAGGTTGAAGGCGTGGATCTCCGGCTCTCTGACCTCGATGCGGGACAGGTGCTCGTCGAGGACCTCTCTGGCAGAGCGCCGCCCCGAGCGCACCTCGACAGCGATGTCCAGGGCCGTGTCCACCTGCGGGATCGTAGCTGGTGGAGCCCCACCCTGCCGAGCGCTGAGCTAAGCTCGCCGTGGGCTGCGGCGTTGGTTGCGGCGTGGCGCTCCTTCGAACAAGGCGATACCCAAGCTTCCAGCCCACGCCTTCTACGGAGGTGCGCCGGGTCCAGCCGGCGATCCGCAGGGTGCCTCGGTGGACTCGCTGATGACAGAGCTGGAACCGGACCACCCCGCCCCTCGTACATCAACCCAGAGAGGCTCAGGACCCCCCCGCACCCCGGCCAACCCGCCACGGGACCCTCGACGGTCTGAGGCTCGCTCGCAAAGTGTAGAGGGTCGATGCCAGGACCCAGCTCTACTACCTGACTTGCGCCTTGGCGCTAATATCGGGTCTGGGTTGAGTCCTCGCCATCCAGGCTGGCGCCCACGCCGTAGTGTTGAATAACCCAGGGGGCCGTGGAGGGCGCTGACCGGATGACCAAGATCGCGCTGTGTGGGGGAACGTACTCCAATCCCTATGCCCTTCGGGCCTTCGTGGCCGACGCACGAGCCCGGGGCGCCGAACGGCTGTTCTGCCTGGGCGACTTGGGCGGGACCGGTGCGGAGCCCGACGCCATCTGGCCCCTGCTGGTGGACAACGGGATCTGCTGCATCGCCGGTAACTACGACGTGGCCGTCGGGCGGGGGGACACCGACTGTGGATGCGGCTACGGGGATCGCTACGACAACGAGTTCGCCCAGGTCATGTACGACTACACCCTGGAGCACACCAGTGCGGACTTCGCTGCGTGGATGCGGGAGCTTCCGACCGAGCGGCGGCTTCAAATCGACGGAGCGGAGATCCACCTGGTGCACGGGTCGACGCTGGCACTGAACGACTTTTGGTGGGAGTCACTTTCAGAGGAGGCACACGCCGAGCGGGTTGCGGCCAGCGGGGCCGATGTGATCTGCTGCACCCACTCCGGGCTGCCCTGGCAGCGCCGCGTGGGCTCCACGCTCGTCGTGAACGTGGGGATCCTCGGGCGCCCGGCCAACGACGGGCGCCGGGAGGTGTGGTACGCCCTGGTGGACATCTCGGCAGAGAACCAAGCCGGACAGGGACAGGACCCGGTTAGCCGGGTCACCGCTGAGCTGGTGCCCCTCGCCTACGACTGGGCCGCGCATGCCGCCTCGATGCGGAAGGCCGGCTTGCCGGAGGCCTTTGTTGACACAGTCGAGAGCGGCTGGTGGACAACCTGCCTGGAGGTGGTCCCGCCCCACGAGCGCAGCAAGGGCCGCTACCAGCTGTACCGGGCCGGGCTACCGACCGACTTCGGCGCCGAGTCGGTTAGCTGGGCCGATGCCGCCCCGGTACTCGACGATGGGCTGCCGGTGGTCCCACTGTTCGGCTCGGCGCTCTTCCCGGCCCGCTTGTGGTTGTACACCAACTTCAACTGCAACCTGGCCTGCTGGTACTGCTCGGTTGCCTCCTCGCCCCGAGCCAGGCGGCGCAGTCTCAGGCTGGAGCGCTTCTGCTCCCTGGTGGACGAAGCCGTTGCCGAGGGTTTTGAAGAGCTTTATGTCACCGGCGGCGAGCCATTCCTGGAGCCAGACATCGTGGACATGCTCGACTACGCCAGTGACCGACTCCCGACGGTCGTGCTCACCAATGCCACGCTCTGGCGGGCCACACGCCTGGACCGCTTGCGCCGCCTCGCGACCAAGCGCGATCTGGTGTTGCAGACATCCATCGACGGCGCCCGGGCGGCCACCCACGACGCCAACCGGGGCGCGGGATCCTGGGCGCAGGCGATGGGCGGGATCGCGGTGGCCACGGACCTGGGCCTGCCGATCCGGGTGGGCATGACCGAGACCGAGCACAACCGCCACGAGGTGGACGAGCTGAGGGCGTTGCTGGCGGGTATCGGGATCGCCGGGTCGGATTTTGCGGTTCGCCCGCTGGTCCGACGGGGTCACTCAGACTCAGGGGTCGACATTGGTGAGACCAACACCGTTCCAGAGCTGACCGTCACCGCCGACGGCATCCACTGGCATCCGGCCGGCGCGGACCTCGACACCAGCCCGGACATGTGCCTGGCTCGCGGGCAGGTGCCCCTCGCCGAGGCCAAGCGGCTGGTGATCGAGCGGTTCCTGACGCTGCGCCAGCAAGACGGATCGCTGCCCGTGGTCTACAACTGCGCCATCTGAGGGACCGGTGGCGTTTCTTTCAGCTGCTGGCTGGCTCCGATGCCTGCAGCTCAGCGCCGGCGAGGTCCCCCAGCTGGTGGTCCTCGAGGGCACGTGGTGGGCGGCCGCCAAGGCACCAGAACGGTTGGGGAGGCTGGAGGGGGCACGTGAGCTGGCGCTACCGGGCATCCACCACGGGTGGTACGGCGGGGTGCCGGTGGCCTTCTGCTTCGTCTACGGGGCAGCTCGGGCGGTGGAGCCGGTCCACATCTTCGGCGAGATCGGCTCGACCCCGACAGTGGTCCTGATCGGAAGCTGCGGGGGGATCGCTCCCCTGGTGCGTACGGGCGACGTAGTCCTGCCCGAGCAGGCGGTCATCGAGGAGTCGGCATCGCAGCATTACCCGCCGCCCGGCTGGACTGCGTCTGGCGACGCCGGACTCAGCGACGCCGGACTCAGCGACGCCGGACTCAGCGACGCCGGACTCAGCGGGCACGCGACCGGCGATGCCGGCCTCCTCGACCGGGCGGGCGCGGCCCTGGGCCGCCAGGGCATCACCGTCCACCGGGGTACCACCGTCACCACCTCGGCCCTGCTCACCCAGCATCGTGCACAAGTCTCGGCTTGGGCAAGCGCCGGGCGCCTAGCGGTCGACATGGAGACCTCGGCCGTCTACTCGGCCGCAGCCCACTTCGGGATGAATGCCGCAGCACTGCTTTACTGCTGGGACGAGCTCTCGCGGGGGCGCTCTTGGCTCGATATATTCGCGCCCGCGGAAGTCGCCGCTCAGCTTGCAGCTGACCAAGCCACCTACACCACCGCCCTGGAGATCGGGTGCGGGATCGACCACAAGGAGACCAAGGCATGGAACTGACTCTCGGCCAGCGACTGGACCGGCTTCGCTGGAGCCGCCGGCACACCACCATCCTCCTGGCATTGGGGATCGGGTGGCTGTTCGACTCGCTCGAGGTCAACATGGTGGGCAACTTCATCAACCCGCTCGACGCCCACTTCCACGCCACCGCGCTGTCCGGCCAGTTCGTGACCTTCTCCTGGCTGATCGGGATCTTCTTTGGTGCACTGGTGGGCGGCCAGCTGGCGGACCGCTTCGGGCGGCGCAAGCTGTTCGTGGCGACCTTGGTCTGGTACGCCAGCTTCACCATCATCACCGGGCTGAGCCCGACCCTGTGGCTCCTGATCGGATTGCGGTTCATCACCGGGCTCGGGGTCGGCGCGGAGTACCCGGTCATCAATGCGGCCATATCCGAGTTCATGCCGGCCCGGGTACGGGGCATCGCCAGCGCCGCAGTGATGAACTTCTGGTCCATCGGGGCAATCTTCGCCGGCCTGCTGGCCTTCCTGCTGCTCAACACCCTGGCGCTGGCCGATGCCACCTCCTGGCGCTACGGGTTCGCGCTCGGAGGGGTGGTTGCGGTGATCGTCCTGGTCTTCCGTCGCCGGCTTCCGGAGTCTCCCCGGTGGCTGGCCAGCCAGGGGCGCACGGCCGAAGCTGAGGCCATGGTCGCCCAGCTAGAAGCCCAGGCAGGCATCGGCAACGACAAGGTGGAGGGCTACGCGGCCGAGCAGGCCACCCCCGGCTTCGGCGCGGCACTGTCCGAGCTCGTGCATCGCTACCCGGGACGCCTGGCGCTGGGGGCGGCGTTGGACCTGTCGGAGGCCTTCGGCTACTACGGCATCTTTGCGTTCATGCCGCTGGTGGTCTTTCCAGCCATCGGCATCCCCGACAGCCAGATCCCGATCTTCTACATTCTCGGCAACGTCGGCGCCCTCCTCGGCGGGGGCCTGATGACCCTGGTATTCGACAAGCTGGGGCGCATACGCACCGTCCTGTTGTGCTATGCGCTGGCCGCGGCGGGGGTGGGATTCTTGGCCATCGCCACCCAGACCAAGGGCTACGCCTTGGTGCTGGTCGCCTTCATGGTGTCCAACGGCTTTGGCACCGCGGCGTGGACAGCGGCGTACCCCACGTTCACCGAGCTGTTCCCCACCCACTTGCGCGGCGCCGGTGTAGGGACATCTGTGGCCATCGGCAGGATCGGTGCCGCCTTCGGCGTCGTCCTGGTGACCACGATCTCGCTAGACACGTCCCCGACCGTTGGCTACGTGATCGTCATCGCCTTCTGGATGGTGGGTCTGGTGGCAATGGGCATCTACGCCCTGCGCCACGGACCCGACGCTGCTCGGCTCCCGCTGGAGGCGATGGTCGTGCCCAGACTGACCCCGGCGTAATCCGCAAGCCTTTGATACACCCCCTTGCTACAATGGGGGCGTGACATTGACCTCCGACGAGCGATCACGATTCCTCGCCTCCCTCCGGGAGGACGCGGAGTTCCGCGAGGAGGTGCGTCGCCAGGTGCTGACCGCCGAGCTGCTCCACCTGCCCGAGCGCTTCGCCGCCTTCGTGGAGGAGATGCACGCCTTCGTGGAGGAGATGCACGCCTTCGTGGAGGAGATGCACGCCTTCGTGGAGGAGATGCACGCCTTCGTGGATGAGATGCACGCCTTCGTGGAGGAGATGCACGCCTTCGTGGAGGAGATGCACGCCTCCGTCGCCGCAACTAACTGGCGGCTCGACCGGCTGGAGATCGACTCTGGCAAGACGAGGGGCATGATCCTGGAGATCAGGATCTTCAACAACCCTGGGTACTACCTCAGCAAGCATGCCCGGCGGGTGAAGGTCGTGGACCTGGACGACCTCCTCGATCACGTCGGGATCCACGACATGAGCGACGAGCAGTACGACATCTTGGCGCGGACCGACCTGTTTGCTCGGGGGGTCTCAAAGCACAACCAGGAACCCGTCCTGCTGGTGGTCGAAGCGACATGGCGGGTGCATAGCAGGGACGTCGATCGGCAGGTGGCGAGGTGCGAGATCCTGCGCAACCACAATATCCCAGCCGTCGCGGTGATCTTCTCGGTAGAACCGCCCAGCCAAGAGTTGGAGCGATACGCGGCGACCAACGGCGTGTTCGTCGAGGCACACGAGCGGAAGGACGACGCGGCCTAGGGTTGGGCCTGCGCGGCCCCGATCACAATCCGGCGCGCCCACGTGTAGTCGGCCTTGCCAGCCGCGCTGCGCTGGATCTCGCCCACGGCCACGAAGCGCTTGGGGACCTTGTAGCCAGCCAGGCGCTCCCGCGCCCAGGCATCCAGGTCGGGCGCGACGACCGGCGAGACCACCGCCACCACGGCCTCGCCCCACCGGGGATCGGGAACCCCCACCACCGCGCAGTCGTCCACCGCCGGGTGCGAGCGGATCACCCGCTCCACCTCCTCAGGCCAGACGTTCTCCCCGCCGGTGTTGATGCACATCGAGCCCCTCCCGAGCAGGTGGATGGTCCCGTCGGCATCCAGGCTGGCAAAGTCGCCCGGCAGCGACCACCGCCGCCCGGCGTAAATCGGGAACGTTGCGGCGCTTCGCTCGGCATCCTTGTGGTACCCCAACGGAATAGGCTCGGTGATCCCCACCCTGCCGACCTCTCCCGACCCGCGCTCCACCGGGGTCCCGTCGGCGCGCAGCACTCCAGCGCGCTCGGTGATACGAAATCTCGCGGTCGTGGCGACATCGCCCGGCGCCACCACGTCCAGCCCAAAGGGGCCACCTTCGCTGGACCCGAGCATGTCGATCATGGTGGCTGCGGTGTGACGAAGGAGCCCCTCCTTGGCCTCGGCGCTCCAGACCATCCCCGAGCTGAAGACCCGTCGCAGGCTGGACGTGTCGTAGGGCGCCCCCCCAGCCGCAGCCCGGTCCAGGGCGGCTACCGAGGGCCGGGCCTGGGCATCGCCCACGATAACCAGCTGGGTGACCGACTCGGCCTCCACCGCCCTCCATAGCTCGTCTGCGTCCAGAGATGCTCCTTCGAGCATCACCACCGTGCCACCCAGCTCCAGCGCGCACAAGGCGAAGAAGAATGCCGTGCCGTGCACCAACGGACACGCCAACAGCGTCACGGGCGTGTTCCCCATTGCCGCCGCCACGCTGGCGACCCGAGCTGCCTCCGCGAGGTCGGCCGGGAAGCCCAGCCCTGCTGCCTCATAGGCAGGATAGGCGAGCCAACCTGCGAGGTCCTCGTGGCGCCACATGACACCTTTGGGCCGACCCGTGGTCCCGCCGGTATAGATCATATAGATGTCGTCGCCACTGGGAGGCCTCCCAG
>JAVKSL010000022.1:0-35045 GCA_039583695.1 Acidimicrobiales bacterium
TCGCGAGGTCGAGAGTCATAGGTCCAGGCGGCCGGTGGTGGTAAGCAGCGTCCGTCGGCTGGTCAGGTGTCTCGTCGTCGTAGTCGAGGCCACTCATGCGGACATCGCCTCACACAGGCTCGCCCAGCGCTCGGCTGCGACAGGCGGGGGGACGTGGTTGGTCAGCTCGCAGTGGTAGTTGAGCAGCCCCTCCAGGGTGGCGATGAGACGTTCCGGGGCGTAGGCGGCGCAGTAGGCGAAGGCCCCGGCGGCGTAGGCGCCGGCGTAGGCGGCGGCGTAGGCGGCGGCCTTGGCGGCGTTGGCGCCGGCGTAGGCGACGTCGGTGGCGGGATCGTCCGCCCAGGCGCGGGCCGTGGCAATGGCGTTGGCACAGGCCTGACGGTCCTCCAGTCGTGTCAAGTCCAAGACTGACTCGGCTAGCCAGGCGGCTAGACGCACGTCCAGGACCTGGTCGTCGGGTGCTGCGGTGCCGATACAACGCAGCAGCAGAGGCCAGAGGCGCTGGCGTGACTCGTCCTCGCACAAGTCGTTTACCGTGACCACGAACTCGTTGATGACCGGATGCACGCAGTCAGGCAGGCGATCGCCCCACTTGCGGCCAGTCAGCCAGGACAACATGTCCATAGCGCAGCCCTTTCCGGAGTGCTCGGGCTGGTGGCCCTTGGCGAGCATCGGGAGCCGATCCGGGATGGCGAACGTGGTCATGGGTGGTCTCCTTGGTCGGGTGTCGGTGTCGGGTCGCCAGGAACCACCCGCAGGTGGGAGCACTGGCGGTACTTGGGTTGGCGGGCCGCCCAGCGTCGGTAGCGCCGCTCGCGGGCGTGTGCCGCCAGGGTGTCGATCACGACGCCCACGACGGCCAGGACCAGTACGGTCCACATGATCTGAGCTGCGAGGCTCACGACGCCACCACCGCCTTGCGGGAACAGACCACGTAGGCGCGGCGCACGCCAGGCTGCCGGGCGCTCCAGGAGCCCTCGGCCACCAGCTCACCGTCAGCATCGACCAGAATAACCCCACTGGGGGCCTTTCCGGCGGCGGCGATCAGCTCCGCGTTGTCCACGCGGAGCTGATCGATAACGTTTCCCGTGTCGGCGTCGAGCAACATGAGGTAGCCGTCATCGCCGCCCGTGAGCCAGCTCTGTTCGGCGGTCCACACACTGACAGTGCCCGCCCAACGGCAAGAGTCACAGCGCGTTCCCGCGGGCAGCTCGTAGGCCGGGATAGCGGGCCAGGCATCGGCTGCGGGCATGTTTTCCCACCGTGCCCGCCACTCGCCGTCGTCGGCCCTGGTGATGATCATGGGCTTAGCGCAACGGGCGCAAGCGTGCCACTCTCCATCGTCGAAGATCCATGCTATGGCATGGACCGCACGCTCCTGGTCGGACTCCGCTGCCTCGTCGTTGAGGTCCTCGTCGTCCACGATCTGCGGGTCGATGCTCACGACAACTCCTCCAGGCCGACGCGGACGCGCTCAGTGAGCGGCATCAGGGGAAGGATGTAGCGGCCCCTGTAGAACCCGTCAGGCCGGGTGTTCGCGAGCCAGGCAACCCCGTTCGACCACACCAGGTCCAGGTAGGACTCGCGCTCCGGCACCTCAAAGATCGCCTTGGCAGCGGTGGTGGCAGCCGAGACGGCCAGCCCGTCGGCGATCATCGCCATGATGGCGGCTATCCGCAGCACGTCGAGGGCGGAGTACAGCGCCTTGTAGCCGGAGCCCTTCCGCGCTACCAGCGACGGACTGATGCCAAACTCGCTGTCCCAGTACAACAGGCAGCGGTAGCTGACGCCCGTTACCGTCATGACTTGGGGCGCCCGCCAGCCCTGCTCGGTGACCGTGGTCGTCATGACTGACCACCGCCTACCTGCTTCCAGCATTCGGGACCCACGCAGCGGGCGACGCTCACCGGGTCGCTGAGGAGGGCGCCGCAGATCCGGCAGCGGCCCACCAGCACGGCGCGGTAGCGCTCGGCTTGGGCTTCGAGGTGGTCGAGTCGGGCGAGGATGCTCGCCTGTGCGGTCCGGGACATCTCGCCGTCGTCCGCTGCGAGCGTGGCCAGCAACTGGTCGCCGGCACTGATGGCGTAGGCCAGGCGCTGTCTTGCCTGGGTGGGGGTTAGGTTCATTTCGGCGCACCTCCATGCGCTTGTAGGCGGGCCAGCGTTCGAGCGCTTGGCCTGCCGCGGGTGGGTGTGGGTGATGGTGTTCACGACGCTCGTACTTCACGCTCGGCCGCGGCAGGGTCCTCAGGACCGAGCAGGGACAAGAGGGGGCACTTGAGGGCCTCCGCCAACTGGCGAATGAGACGCGGAGGGGCCGCACGGCGGCCCGACTCAATGTTGGAGAGGTGACCAGAACTGATCCCCACCAACCTGGCCAGGTCGCCAGCCGAGACACCCCGGTCCTGGCGGATGGTGCGTACTGCTTCGGGGTTGATCCTCATTCTATCAGTATACGACAAGATCCGAAACCTGTCAAGGGCGGTTGGGCGCACAGCTCAGCCCACGTAGGCGCGGCGCACGCCAGGCTGGCTTGCGTCCCAGGAGCCCTCGGCCACCAGCTCACCGTCAGCATCGACCAGGATCACGCCGCCGTCTGCGGTGGCGCTGGCGACGACCAGCTCGCTGTCGTGGGCCGAGAGTGCTCGGATGAGCTCGTTCGTGTCGGCGTCGAGCAGCTCGGCGCAGTCGGCGGTCGAGAGCCACTCGTGCTGCTCGGCCGTCCATACGGTGATGACGCCGGCGGCCAGGCAACCCTCGCAGCACGTGCCCGGGCTTGGCTCGGACACTCCGTCGCCGTGGACGTGGTTCGGGGCCTCGTTGATGGTGGTGTCGGTGGTGTCGGTGGTGTTGTCGGTGGTGTTGGTGGTGTCGGTGGTGTTGGGCATGATGTGCCTCCTCGGTAGTGGACTCCTACTAACAGTATAGTCGGCCCATTGCGCCGTGTCAACCCCTAGAGCGGCTTTTTTTCGGGAACAAATGGGCAAACGCCCAGATAAACCGCTTGATCGACTCGGAGCCGTCAGGTGACGCTCAAGCGCCTACAGGCGGTCGTGGCAGCACTCTACTAACGACACGGGGCGCCTGGTATGATGCGCCCGGCAGAGGAGCCGACATGAGACATGCCGTGTGGCGCATCGTAGGGGTGGCATTGGTGGCGATCCTGGTGGCGTCGTGCGCGGTCCAGCCCGGCGGCGGCGGCAAGGGGACCACCGTTGCACCACCGACGACCACCGCCGCGGGCGCCTGGCGAGCCCACCGACGCCAAAATGCCCCGCCCATCGTCTGGAGGGGCCAGAGCGACGGACGGGGCGAGTTGGGCTACATGACAGCGTGCTGGCGAGCTACCTCACCGGGTGTGCGTGCACCACGACGTTGCCGCCCGTGCCGGCGAGCAGGCCGATCAGATCGGTGATAGCAGCCTTGGCGGCGGGGTCGGTGATCGAGCCGGTGCTGATTGCCCCCAGCGCGGCCACGAAGTCGGCCTGAGCTGTGACGTCGGGCGAAGGGGGCCGTGGCCGAGCAGCCGGCGGGGTCCAGGTCTCACCGGAGAGCGTGAATCCGGGACCGACCTCATCGGGCGCTGCGGTCCAGCCCTGGGAAGTGGCGTAGGCCGCTTCTGCTTCAACTACATTCTCGCAGAGGCCGACCGGGGTGAGGATTGCGTAGCGGGACATTATGCGGCACCCCTTCCGATTCGGACAACTACTTGGCCGTTACCACCCGCCGCACCATTACCGCCCGTACCACCCGGCGCTCCTGCGCCACCACCACCGCCGCCACCACCAGGTAATACCGTAGTGGGAGCGTTTAGTCCGTTCACGGTGGCGGATTGGCCCATGGCGGGTGCATTCCAGTCCGACAAAGTAGGTGCTGGTACGACCCCGCCGCCTAGAGTGGAGGTAGCATTACCGCCTTGGAAGCCTCCCCGACTATTCCCCACGCCTACCGGCGGCGCAGTAACGTACATAGGACTGCCACTACCGGGCCATAGCGCCTCAAAAGAAGTCATGTTGGGTAGGGTGGCTCCTTGCTCACCATAGGGCATCGCGGGGGGGGGAGTGGTACTATTCCCGGCCTGTAATTGATAAGTCCCATTACCGCCGTGAGCGGAGAATGATAGCACCCCGGCAATGGTTATTGTGGTTTGTCCACCGTAACTGCCTGCCGTGCCACTATTGCCATTGACAGCACCGCCCGTACCACCACTACCGCCAGCGCCGGGCGCAATGGCCCAAACTTGACCAGGGGTAACGGCTATGTCATCTTCGACGTATAACCCTTGCGCTGCGCCGGGACTACCTGCCTGATTGGTGACGCCACCGGTAGTTAGCGCTGTAGCACCTCCTTGACCACCGCCGCCCCCACCTAACCCCCGTCTAGAGGCCCTAACCGCCCCTGCGGGGACGGTCCAGTTCTGGCTTGTGGTAAACAGCAGCGGCGCTATCTCGTACCCGACCGTGCGCCATCCGATGCCATCGCTGCGGACCCGATGCACGTCGCCAGGGTTGAACAGCGCACCGTTGACCGCTGCTCCGTCGATGACCTGTGATGCACCGCCGACGACAGCGGGGATGATCGCCACAGCCGGGGCAATGGTGGGGGCGGCCAGCGCCGGGCCGTCCTGTAGGACCTCGACCAGGGCGCCCTTGCACTCGGTGGCGTCGGGCAGCGTGGCGTTGATGACGATACCAGCAGCGGGGTTGGCGAGGACGAGCTGCGAGTTCGGCGTAAGGGTGGCCGATGCCGTGATGGTAACGATGGTTAGCGTCCCCGGCTGCCCTGCTGGCCCTGCTGGCCCTGCTGGCCCTGCTGGCCCTGCTGGCCCTGCTGGCCCTGCTGGCCCCAAGCCATAGCTGATCCCACCCGGAGACGCCGGGGTGATCTCGGACAGGTCGATGCCGGTCGAGCCTGCCGTGTAGGGGATCACGATGGCGTACGTGCGTGAGGCGACCCCGGTGATGTTCTCCTGCACCACGTAGGACAGCCCGGTCGGCATGGTCGTCGGGTCGTTGGTGGCGTAGAGTTTGAAGCCGGCGGGCAGCTGCCCGGCACTGGTGAGCGTGACCGTGATGGGGATCGGTTCGCGGATGGTCGGAGGCGACGCGAGGTCGGACATGACGGCCGCGAGGGTGAACGTGACGCTGCCCGAGGCCGGCTGGCCGTTCAGGGTGTAGGTCGCGGTGACCGCTACGAGGGTGGCCATCAAGACTCCTTGGGTTAGTAGGGCTCGACTTTGATCACGCGGCGCCCGTAGTCGATGGCTGCCGCGCAGCTGGGCATCCAAATGTCGAGGTCGGTAGCACCCGGCGCCGAACGGTCCTCGATGACGACGACCGAGCCCGCTTCGGGGCCGGAGGTGATGAGCAGCCGGGTGCCGAAGGCGTAGCCGTCCGCCGCAGCCGCGCCTACGTGGGTGCGCTGCCCGTCGGCCATCGTTCCCGTCTCGCAGTAGGCCGTCGAGTCGAGCGTCACCGCGGGGCGGGACGGCACCGGTGGCCTCGGTGATCGGCGCGGCGGTGTCGAGTGACGGTGCACGCTTCGCTGACTAGCAGCCTGGCGTGACGGGGCGTGGGTGAGGGTCGAGCACAGGCTGAGGATCATCATCACGATCAGCACTAGCACCTGGCCGATCAAGGCAACAACGCCTGTCTTAGTGCCAGGGAGGCGAGGCCACCTGCTACGAGGCTGGTCACCGATGTTTCGGTGGCGATGGCGCCGAAGTGCCGGGCAGGAGCGGCACGAGGTCGGGGTCGCCGAAGTCGATCACCAGTTTGTCGTGCTATGTATTGGGCCAACGCGTCATTGTCCATCGGTCTGATCCTTTGCGAGTTTGCCAACGAGGTCTTCATGTGCTTCTAGGAGTGAGTCGAGGCGTTCAAGCAGCAGGCCGTTGGTGGTCTCGTTGCGGTCGATGCGCCGGATGATGACCGAGTCGCGAATCGAACTGGCGAAGATGCCGATCCCCACGACGCTCTCGATCCACAGAGCCATCAGTGATGCCCAGCGGTTCCAGTCGTTCAGCGTTGGGTCGCCGAACCAGGACGGAAAGGCCCACCAGACGAAGGTGAGGGCCGTGTAGGCCGCTACCCATTTCCAGGTCCGCATGACGCGCTGGACGCTCCAAGAGAACGCCTCCGGGAGTTTCATGGCGTCGCCGGTGATGGGGTTGGCCCAAGTGCGCATGGCTAGGTCACCCCGCCGGGTGTGCCCTGGGACTACGGTGGCCATCTTTTGCCTTCCCTAGGTCGGGTTCTTTGGCGGGCGGGTGGCGCTCGAGAGCGGGTGCAGGGCGATACGAAGGTGCAGCGCGTTGGCAAACAGGACCTGGTTGGCGCGCAACTCCTCCTCGTTGTGCACGATCAGGGCCTGCGCCTGCCTCCGGGCCACTAGGGCATCGGCCTCGCTTTTTGCCAGGCCCTGGATCCGGACCAGCAGGGCATGGTTCTGGGCCGTCAGGCTGGCGCCGGTGCTCGCCGAGTTGACGAGGCCCACCAGCGAGACGATTAGCAGCGCGGTCGCTGCGACAATGACCCCGGCGAGCTCGAAAAACTGACGACGCAGCGAGCGCTCCATCAAGGCCCACCCTTCCGCAGCACCCGGACCTCAGCCATCAGTTCGGCGTGAAAGGACTTGATCATCTCGGCCAGCTCGGCCACTTTGGCCTTTTGTGTCGCGGCCTCGACCAGGCCAGAGCGGTCCCGGCTCATGTTCTCCACGTCGGCTCGCAAGGCGGTCAGCTCCTTGATCAGGCCCTCCACCCGGCGCACGAGGTCCTGGTTCTCGGCCCGCAGCATCTCGTTTGACGAGAGGAGGTCCGTCGCCTGGCCGCCTGAGCGGATGAGGCGCAGCAGCTTGCGAGCACGGCCCCCCAGCACCCCGATGATGGTCATCAACGAAGCCGCTGCGTAGATCCACGGCGTCCAGTCCGGGCCTGTGGAGGGGACCACGGAGATCACGGCTTAGCTGCATCTGCGGCCCCGTCCTTGTCGGCAACCACTCGGGCCATGCCGTCAGGGCCAAGGCGCTTCAGCGCCCAGCGGATGGCTGAGCACTCCTTGCCCTCCGCTGAGTTGAGTATCGCGGTGCGCACAGCGCTGACGGCTTGGGGGGTGTTGCCGTGCTCGTTGAGCCAGCGGACATATGTGCGCATCCCGGTCGGGTCGGGTTCGCGCCACAGCTCGGTGTCATAGAGCAGGCTCACGGTGAGCTCAGGGTCAGCCATGTCAAAGACCTCCTTCAGGTCAGGGTGGACCGACGACTGGCGCGCTGGGCCTCGCTGGCCTGGGCGCCACTGGCCAAAGTCCGCCACGTGTGCAGTGTCGAAGTCGTAATTCGGCGGCCCTATGGCCTGGATGATGGACATGCGCCCTGACGCCAGCGCAGCGTCGTAGCCGCTCCAGCCGGTCGAGCCCGACAGCCATGCCACTCCGATGAGGTTGGCCTGCCCAGCGTGGAGCAGGTAGGACCCGTTGGAGTAGCACCCAGGAAGGCCCCCCAGCGGGTCGCCGTTACGGGCGCCCCTCAAGTACGCGTCCAGGCTGGGCCACGAGTCTTCTTGCACGTCGAAGTCGAAGCTGAAAAGGCACGGGCGCCCTTTGGGCATCCCGAGCATCGCCCTGGCGGCGGCCACACGCTGGCCAGCCTGGTAACCCTCGCCGAAGCCTCCGGTCGGGGCAGACTCCCCCTCGAAGTTGGTCACGATGTCGATCCCATGCGCCGCCATGTCATCGACCATGCCTCGCGTCATGTCTTTCCAGCGGGTGCCCCACGAGACGTAGGAGATGCCAAAGCTATACCCGTGCGCCGCCATCCACGCGGCGCCAGGGTATCCCGAAGCAGTAAAGTCCAGTCCCTTTCGGGTCATCGAAACCTCCTGTTGTGGTGCGGGCGGCACACCCTGGGCATCGAACAGTGCCTCCTTGTGGGGCTCGGCGTTGATCAATGCGTCATGCATGGCGACGCCGTTGCCTGTCGGCCCATTGCGCCACCAGCCGATCTCGAGCCAGCCGTCCGGGGCGCCCCCGCCGCCAGGTGCGCCGGTATGGGCGATCCGCTCACCCGCTTGGACGTGGGTGCCTTCGGGCACGTCGGGGTAGACGTGCCCGAAGTAGATCACCGGACCGTTCGCGTCCGCCTCGTCGAGTGTCAGGATCGGGTACGGGTCGCCGAAGTGGCCGCCGTTGGTCCCCGGATCGTGGGCGTAGTCGATGACTCCGGCGGCGACGGCGAGCACCGGCGTGCCCGGAGCGGTCTGGAGGTCCCATCCCTGGTCGATGCGGCGGTACTGGGCAGCGTTCTTTTGGGGGAACGGCCAACACAACGAGGTCAAGGGAGTGGCGGGGCTACGAGTTCGGGCTTGGCGAGCCTGGCGGGGGGAGTGGTGGGTGCCGTGGCCGTCACCGTGACGGACCGCGCCCGAACGACCGCGTTGCCCGCCAGGTAGGTCGCAGCGATGAGCCCTCCGAGCCCAGTCACCACCGACTGGACGACCGGACTCAGCGACCCGTTGCCAATGGTGTCTGCCACGATCGCAGACACAATTGCGGCAATCGACTTGTAAAAACCGGGATCGCGCCACCAGGAGGGAGGCGAGCCGGGCGAGACTGTACCAGCGGTGATGGACATGAGGGCCTTTCGGATTGGGCGGTCCGCCCCTTGCCGGTCCGGATGGCAGCCTCCGCGCTACGGCACGGTTCCCGGCAAGGGAGGGATCCGCTCGGGCGCCTGAGCGCCCGAGGACTATGAGATGATGGTTGCGCCCGGAGCCGGAGCGGAGCCGCCGGCGAGGCCGGACGACCCTGCGATGTGGGGGGCCTCGCCGGTGGGCGTGGTCACCGTGGGAGTCGTGGCGGCGCCGATGGTGACCACCGGGAGGTTCTTGTCCCCGATGTTCTCGACGGGCAGGGCTGCGGCGACCACCGGTACGACCGAGGTTGAGGGGTGCACGCTGCCTGCTGCCACGACGGTCACTGAGCCGGATGTCTCGACCGGGGTCGGCACGACCGGGGTTTCGGCGGCCAGCGTTCCGGCCGCGACGGCGTTGGCGGTCACGGGGACCACCGCAGTACCGCTCGTGACCGAGCCGGCGGCGACAACGGTCGTACCGACGTTTACCTGGGCATTGCCTCCGGGAGCGGCGCTGGTGGCACCTGTGGCGGGCGCGGACGTGCTCAGCCCAGGCATCGGGGGAGCCGTGAGAGGCGCCGAGCTTGTCGGGGCGGCCGATGTCGTGGGTGCGTCGGGGGTCGTGGGTTGTCCCGGAGTGGTCTCGTGAGTGTCGGCCGGCCCGGTTGTGCCGGTTGTGCCGGTTGTGCCGGTTGTGCCGGTTGTGCCGGTTGTGCCGGTTGTGCCGGTTGTGCCGGTTGTGGTAACGGTGGGCTCCGTGGGCGCTGATCCGGCGGCCGAGGCCACCCCCGGGGTGGCGATGACCGCCTTCCACTTGGCGGCGTCGGCGGCCAGGCTGTTGTGCAGGGTCGTGAGCCCGGACAAATCCAGCGGACTGCCAGCGGCGTTGTTTGCCGCGGCTAGCCGCTCGACGATAGACGAGACCTCTGCCTCGATCTGGGCGCGAGCTGCGTTCTCGGCGACGATAAAGTCGGTGATCACCTTCTGCTGATCCATGGCGTGCTCCTTTGGGTTGAGAGATTTTCAGTTTGGGACAGATTTATTCTTAGTTCCACGAGATCGTTACTTGCCCGTTGCCCGCCTGCACACCGGTCGCCATCGTCACGTTCGTCGCGGTGGAAACGGCAAAGCCGGAGCCACCACCACCGCCGCTACTGGAGCCACTACCACCGCCACCGTAATAGCCACCACCACCGCCGCCACCGCTCCCACCGCCGCCGCCACCGCCGCCACCGGTGCCCAGGGTTCCTGAGGAGGCGTTCCCGGTGCCCGCCGCCCCCCCCGCAGTCTGGGTGCCCCCACCCCCTGGGTAAGTGCCAGCACCGGCTTGGCCCGATAATCCACCACCATTGCCACCGGTGACACCATTACCACCAGCAGCGCCTCCGGCAACGATCACGCGATTAGCTAGGGCGGTCCCACCCAGTCGCACATCCGACGCACCGCCTCCAGCCGAGCTAGAGCCGGTTGTCCCTGAGTTTCCTCCTCCGTTCCAACCGCCAATCGTCGTCGTTGAGAGCCCCTCGCCGCCGACATTGACCTGTACTTGTTCTCCAGGACTCACAGCAATGGTGCCAGTTGTGCTACCGCCCAGAGAGCCGAGGTTCAACGCGGTCGCTTGACTGCCCGCCCCCGCAGCGGTGACGGTGATCGCCGGCACGCCGTAAGGGACCGTCCAGGTTTGGGGAGCCCCGGTGTAGTTGAACACGACCTTGCCCGGAGGCGCGCCGCCCGGCGCCCAGCGTGACAGCCCGAGGGGCATTAGAACCCACTCCCGACCAGGTGCGCCCGCCAGGTCGTGCCGGCGTTGTCGGTGTCGAAGCCGAACTCATCGGTGCGACCCGCACCGGAGAGGGTCGGCACGCCCGCAGCGCCCCAGTTGAAGCTTGTGGGCCAACTCATCGTGTAGGGGCCGCCCGAGGCTGGCTGGGTGAGGGTGAGTCCCACCGATATGCGGACCCCGGCAGTCGTCGGGATGTTGGTGATGGCGAGCGAGGCGTTGGCCGAGAGGATCAGGGCGAACTCATTGGCCTGGGAGAGGTCCAGGCTCGGCGAGGCGCCCGCCGGGTTGATCGTGCCCAGCGCCTCGGTGTAGGTCTTGATGCTGAACGCTCCGGCGAGTACCAGTGCCTCCCAATCGACGCCGTCAGGAGCGGTGGACCGGGCCACGAGCACCTGGCCGTCAGTGCCGACACCCAGGCGCCCAAGAGTGCCCGGCCCGACGCCGACGGGGATGTCGCCCTTGGCGGTCACCACCGATGCCTGAGTGAGGGTGATCCATGCGGAGCCGTTGTCCCAATACAGCGAGACGGGCTGGCCTGTGTCGTTGGTCTCGTAGATCCGGCCGTCTATGGCCGGGTTCGGGCGTGCTGCGACCGGGCCGACCAGCTTGACGACGGTGATCGTGTCCAGTTGGTTCCCGAGGGTGAGCAGCTGCGCCGGGGCGGCGGGCGGGTCGGTTCCCTGCGGAATGCTCAGGCCGAGCCGGGGAGTCGTTGTAGTCACAGGCTCGGCCCTTTCAAGACAATGGCGGCAGATAGGCGGCTACGGTATTCCAGGTCGCGAACGCCGACGCCACCGCGTCCCAGGAGACGAAGTTGGCGGCCAGGTCGTCCCAGCTCCCGCTGTCGGAGATGGTGAGGCTCAGGACCAGTCCAGCCGGCTTGGCCGCATCAATGGCGCGTGCCAGGTCCGGGCCTGAGGCGGGGCCTATGGCATTCCAGGTCGCGAACGCCGATGCCACCGCGTCCCAGGAGACGAAGTTGGCGGCCAGGTCGTCCCAGGGGCCACCCTGTAACTGGTTCGTGAACACCACCATCGTGGCGTGGTAGGCGTCGGTGTCGCGCTCGTGCAGGTGCGGTATGGTCCCAGCCATGAGATATGGGCTTGCGGCGGCGAGCAGAGCTGGGACCGTGCCGCGCTTGGTGGCAGGCTCGTCTGTGATCTGCGCCCGCTGTGCCGCAGCGGTAGCAGAGGTGTCAACCCGCACGCCGACGAACTGAGCGAGCCAGGGCAGATACTCGCTGCGACAGCGGCTCAGGTCCATGATCAGCGACCAGCCGGGGCCAGACGGACTGTCACGGACCAGATCGTCGAGCGTTTGGAGCATGGATCCGATACCCGAGAGCCACCTGAGCAGCGTCCCGGAGGTGTCGGCCGCCGCGTAAGGCCCGGTCGCCTCGTAGAGGATCTGAGTGTCACCAAGCAGGGCCGGCTGGGTGCCGGGGACCATGCTCATGTTGATGCCTGGGCCGAGATGGTCAGTAGTCCCACCTCGGGCAGGGCGACGATCCCGCTCAGGACCAGATCCGCATAACCCATGACCACCGGAGCACTGGGAACGATGATGCTCAGGTCTACCTCGCCCGTCGCAGTGGTATCGGACACGGCCCGCCCGGATAAGCCGGCCGGTCCGAGCGAGCCGGTGGCGGTCGAGGATGCGGCCGAGGCCCCGTCGAGGGTCTGTGCCGATTGCGGCCCGGCTGGCTGGAAGGGCGTCCCCGCACCGATGGTCATGTTGGCCGCGACGTAATCTACGCCCGGCACGTTGCCGAGGACTGCGGCAATCTCCAAATATCGCACGGTCGTCTCGTTGTGCCATTGCGGCGGGGACTGCCCACCACCGCCCCAGTTGGCCGGTGACAAGAATGTGCTGAGCGCCACCTGAGCGGCTGCGGTGATCGCATTGGGCGATGCACCTGGCAGGGCCACCAGCGTCGCACTCACCGAGATGGGCGTGTAGACGGGACTGATCACGCTGGCGACGAAGTTCACCTCGCGCATCGTTTGCAGATATGCCTGCACCTGTGCCGCGATGTCCGGGCTGATGGCGTTGCCGTTCGCATCGACACAAGCCAGAGCGACCATTCGTTCGTTGCCCAGCGAGCCGTCCACCGGGTTGTACCCGTCTATGGCGACCGCCCGATAGACCCCGGCCACGGATCGGGCCAGCGCCGCAAAATCGGGCGGCAGGATCGGGCGGGGAGTGAGCAACTGGAGAAGCGCCGAGAGCCGGTCCAGGTAGGCGGTGTCGGTCTCTGTGTCCACACCCCCGCTCGAGTGAGCCGTGGAGGTAATGCCTGCGACAAAGGCCAGGGCATCGTAGAGGACATAGGTGCCGCCGAGCCCGTTCGCAAAGCCCCCCGGTGCAGTGGCGACGAGAATGACCTCGCCGGCTGCGGTGCTCGAGAGTCCCGCAGGGACGATGACCTCCGCGAGGGTCTGGAATACCACCGAGGTGTTGCCCGAGGTGGGGAAGGTCACGTAGGTCCCTGCGGGGATGCTGTAGCCCTGCTCGTCCACCATCGCCCAGGTGGTGGGCACCGTGGCGGGGGCGCCCGCCAGTGGCGCAACACCGAGCACGGTCTCACCAAAGTACCGGAAGATGGCGAGGGGCACCTGGGTTGCGACGTTGGCGGCTTCGGCCACCATCTGGGCGCAGACCTCGATCAGGATTACCTCGAGGTGGCCCTCGTAGGGCACCCAGTCGGGCAGGTTCGCCGCGATGGTGGCTAACGCCTGGGCCATCAGCTCGTTCGCGTCGAGCGTGATCGGCAAGGTGATGTAGCCGCCCTCCACGCTGAACTGCGGGGAGGTGCCAAAGGTAACGCCTGACTCAATGATGCTCATCCGGCCCCTTTCAGGCCAACTTGGACGCCGAGTTGGCCCACCCCGTCGTCACCCGGAGGGCTGATCACGATGCTGACCGCCGCTCGTGGCTCCCAGGTGGCGATGGCCGCGGCGATGGCCGTGGCGTCAGGACCGGCGAAGGTCGGGTCGGGGATGCCATAGTCCGGTACAACCAGGCGCGATCGGGTGAAGGTCTGGATCAGGACCGACACGCACTGCGCGACATCGGCGAGGCTGTCGCCTGCGACCACCGCAGCGCTGCCATCAGCGGCGAGGGCAAACGGCATAGCCAGGTGCGGCACCGACGGGCGCCCAGGCGGTCCGCCCGCCCGATACGGCGGGATGTATGGAATGAGTACCGCCGCCGCGGTGGCGGTGCTCGCCGAGGTGCCGCCCAGCGCATCGCTCATGCCCCAGCCACCTTTAGTTGTTCGTGGAGGTGAGCGCCTGGGGGGCGAAGCTCGGGGTGGTGCCGGGGTTGATCGGCTGCGGCGAGGTGATCGTGCCTATGTCGAGCGCCATTGAGCCCAGTGTCAGGCTGAGCCCTGTCGCTGAAGCGGTCGCCGGGGCGCTGATCGTCACCGAAGTGGCCGAGTTGATCGCGGTGATAGTGGCCCCGGCGGGGATCGAGCCGCCGGTGAGGGTGCGCCCGATGTCCTGGGTCGTGAAGTTGGCCGTGGCGCTGGTCACCGTCGTGGTGGCGTTGGTCGCACCGTCGGTGACGCTGCGCTGGCCGCCGACCGGCCCGTCATAGGCGACCCAGTAGGTGGGCGTCCCCCACGTTGCGGTCACGTCGGCGTTAAAGGCGATCGCGACGAGGTTGGCGATGGTGTAGCCGCTGGAGGGCTCGACGGCTACGGGCCCGAAGTTGGTCCCGTTGTTCGCCACAGCGACGCGCCCGTAGCCGTCGGCCGTGGAGGGCTCGGTGACATTGCCGCCGGTTGGGGTCGGCGCCGTGGTGGACAGGGCGATGTAGATGTTTACCGGGGGCGTCCACACGCTGGCCCCGTAGAGGTGCTGCTGGAGTAGCGCGTCGCAGTAGATGGTCTTTGCCATTTGAGACTCCTTGATTTGGTTTTACGGCCAATCCTCGAAGCAGATCACCCAGGGGTCGGTTTGGTTTGAACCGACGAACACGGCAAGGCAGTTGGTGCCCACTGGCGGGATCGCCGGGGCGTTGGTGCCTCCCAAGTCGGCCAACAGCGCCGCTCGTGGATAGGGCGCCGGGCCGAAGCGGTAATCGGGCGAATAGTCCCCGATCACGAAGTAGCAGCGGTACTCGCTGGCCTCGACGATGCGGGCACGCTGCGGACCGACGAAGCCCTGGATGGGGAGGCGCTGGTTGAACACGATCTGGTGCAGTGCTGCGCCCGCATCGGCATCACCGTAGGCGGCGCTCATGGCGCCGGGCGGGTGGCGCCCACGTAGATGTCGGCCCCCCACGAGGCACCGATAGTGGTTGGGATCGGCTCTACCCGCACGACTGCGCCGGTATGGGGTGCGTCGATCATCTGGCCACCCCCGATGTAGATGCCGACATGGCTCACCCCGGTCGGCCCCGAGCCGAAGAACACCAGGTCGCCTGGCTTGAGCGCCCCGCCTACCTGCGGACCGGCGTTGTACTGGGCCTGGGCCACGCGGGGGATTGTGATCCCGGCGCTCGCGTAGGCAGCCTGTGCAAGGCCCGAACAGTCGAAGGCCACCCCTGGAGACTCAGCGCCCCAAACGTAAGGGACGCCGAGTTGCTTGTTGGCGAAGGCGACTGCCGTGCCAGCACCGGTCAGGCCGCCGGGAGACTGCGCTGCGTGGGTGACCCCGCCAACCGATGTCGTGGTCATGACCGTCTCGGTCGGCTCGGGCAGCGCCGCTTGCGGCTTGGTGACCGTGACAGTAGTCTGGTCCTGATACATCGTGCGGACAACGTTGCTGATGAGCCACGCACCCGAGCCGGGTCCGAGTTCGACGATCGTGACGACCTGGCCGGGCGGGTAGGCCCAGGCCGAGGCGTTGGCCGTGATCGTGGCCGTGGTGAGTGCTTTGCCCACGTCGAAGTCCAGATCGATGAACTCGATGCCGCCCTCGAACTCTTGGATCGTGGCGATAGGCGCCTGGCCCATCAGCCACGAGTCAGGGCCGAAATAGATCGTGCCGCCGACCTCGAAGCATCGCCAGGCAACCTCGGAGGCGAGTCGGTTGAGAGCGGTCCAGGTGTCCTCTGTGGGGTCCTGGCTGGTTCCGCGGGCGAGCGTCTCACGGATCGGAGCACCATGCGGCGCCGATACGAACGGGATCGGCGGCCCCGGTGCGCTGGCGACGAGCCGAGCGGCGAAGCGTGCCCTGGTTGTGGTGTTCGGCGCCACCGCGAGTGCCCCGCGGGCCTGGCGTAGTCGGTTGACGGCGGTTGCCTCGAAGATCAGGGAGAGGTTGTCGGCGGTCTTGTCCACCTCAACCAAGGTGAAGGAGAGCCCGTCGATGACAACCACGGCGGCGGTTGCCAACAACGGTGAGTTGAGCAGGGAGCGGTCCGGGTCGGTGCAGTCGATGGTGAGAATGGACGCGCCGGCGATGTTGCGGTCGATGTTTATCTGGGTGACCTTGTTGACGATTTCCAGGCCAGGCGCGGACCCGTTGAGGATCACGTCCGCAATGGTCAGGTCCCCGAGCCCGAGTATCGGCGTCGTCATCGGGACCTCCGGGGATCAGGGGATCGACAGCACTTGGCCGACCTGTAGGTAGTTCGGGTCCCGGAGCGAGTTCGCCTTGGCGATCTTGGGCCAGTCGGCGTAACTGCCGAGCAGGGCTGCCGCGATCGTGGACAGGGTGTCACCAGAGCGGACCGTGTAGTGACGGGTGGTGCCCTTGGCTGATCCGGATCGGGCCGCATGGGCGGCCTTTGCGGGCGACGCTGCTGCGACACTCGCCTGACTCAGCGGCCTGTACTCGTAAAACGTGAGCTTTATCGACGCCTGGAGGGGCACGCCCTTGGCGTTGCGGATCACCGACACATCGTCCCACGACGCGCTGTAGAGCACCCACCGCAGGTCGGTGGCTGGGATCGGGCCGGTCAGTCGCAGAACCGGCGGCCGATTTTGCCCGGCGGCGGCGATGGTCCAGGACATGATCGCGTCGAGGTAACCCTGGATCGAGACGCCCGCGCCCGAGTCGATGTCCAGCGTCACCGCCAACACGATCTGGGAGAGCTGTCCGCCGTACCACTGTGTCGCCGGGTACTGGCGAGGGCGGTCCACTATCTGCCATCCCGATGAGCCACCCGAGACCTGGCCGAGCGTCGCGGAGCCGGTCAGATGTACACCTACGGGCGGTCCTGGCGGCGAGATCGGGATGATGAGCACGTCGGGGCGCACATGGACCATCGGGTTACCTCCGCGCCATGCGGTCCTGCAGATGACGGATGACCGTGGACCCCAGCACCTTGCGATCTACGACCACCTGCACCACCAACGGCGACGCTTCGCCAGAACCGGGGGCGGGGATCGCCTCAGGCGATCCCGTACCATTCAGGGCGATGCTGGCGCCGACGGGCAACGACCCGCCGGCGTCGTAGGAGTAGACCGGAAGCCGCGGGGTCAGGAGGCCCCCGCCCTCGTACCAGTGCATCGAGGACTCGTGCGCCCAGCCTGCAATCGGGTCGCCGTAGCGGCCCTGGATGTAGTTGAGCATCCAGGCGATCTGGGTGCCGGGGTCATTGTAGTTTGGGCCATACGCGGCCGGCCCGCCTATGGCCTGGGCCATGCCATAGGCGCTGCTTGTCGGATTCTTGGCAAACTGGTTGAAGCCGGCCTCGGCCATCTCGATTGAGTACAGGGCGTTCCACTCCGGCCCGGTTGACCAGCCGTACGGCGCGGCCATGCGCTGCATGAGTGCCTGGTTGGACCCCCCGGTTGAGGTGGCGGGCGCCGCTATCGTCGATGCGCCGCCGGCGGACTTCTTGGCGGGCGAGCCGCCCACGATCTCGTTTGCCCAGGCCACGAGCTTGCCGACGACGCCCTTGGCAACCTGGCGGAACATGCCCGCCGGCATTAGCCGGATCATTTGGCGAGCGGCGAGTTCGGCCGGCTGCAAGGCGAGGTTTACCGCCTGGCCCGCCAACCACTGGCCGCCCTGGTAGACGTCGCTGGCGATCTTCGCCACATCCTTGAACGGGTTGAGTGACCACCCGCCGCCTTGTGAGGAGCCGCCTGCGGCTGCGAGATGCGCGCCGAGTTGGTGGAACAGCGACAGGGCGTTGGCCCGGTGCGCCGGGTCGGAGGGGATCACATATTCGGGCCACTGGGGACGTCCCTCACCAACGATGGCGCGGGGGCCGTCGGTGACGAATCCGGGCCCGATCCCGAGCGTCCCACCGCCTGCCATGCCGGGGGCGAACCTGGTCGAGCCGCGCTGGCCACCGAGGGTGCCGGCGGCGGACACTGCGGCACCGCCGCCGCCTACGCCGCCGCCTACGCCGATGAGTCCGATGTGGACACCGGCCCAGCCCAAGGCGGCGTTGAGGCCCCGGATGAAGAAGTTGATCACTTTGGTGACGCCGGTGACGCCGATCTTTGCGTCGGCCTTGATCCCGTCCCAGACGCGGCTAATGCCCGAGCGTACAGCGTCCCAGACGCCCAGGATCGTATCCTTGATCCCGTTCCAGACGTTGCTCGCGCCGCCCGCGAAGTCTTTCCAGGCCCCCGTCAGGAAGGCGTTGATCGCATCCCATACGATAAGGATGTGATTGAGTATCCAGTCCCAGACATCTTTGGTGACCCGCTGGATGAAGTGCCACGCCTGCTTCCAGTGCTTGACGAGCTCGTAGATGCCGACCCCGATAGCGGCGACGGCGGCCATGATGGCCAGAATCGGCCAGGTGGCGGCGACGGTTGCTATCGCAGCGTCGATCATGCTGGCGGTGTAGATGACAATGGCCGCGACGAGCACGGTTCCGATAGCAATCGCCAGCGTCTTCACCACCTCCTTGTGCTTGGACATCCAGCCGAACAGCTTGACCAGCTTCGGCAGGAGGAACTCACCGAGCGTGTTGGCAACCTTCATCATGTCCAAGTCGAGACGCTTGAACATCGCTTCCGGGGTGTTCTTGGCAAGCGCGACATTGGCAGCGAAGTTCTTGATGCCGGCGTTGATCTCGCCGAGCTTGCCGCCCTCACGGGGCAGGCTGTTGAGCATGGCGATGACGGGGGTTGACTGCTTGGCACCGCCGAACATCTTTGCCTCGAGCATGGTTATGATCTGTTGACCCAACGGCCCCATCGAGCCCAGGCCCTTGGTGGCGGCCTGTTGCTGGGCAGCGGCGTTCAGGGTCAGCGATGTTGGCGCACCTAGGCCCATCGACTTCAGGAGCGCCCTCTGGGCCTTGGTGAGCGAACCGGAGACCATCTGATTCACCAGAGCGGCACCTGCCTCACCGAGCGAGCCGCTCAGGTGCGAGTGGAGCTGGGTGATGGCGGGCAGCAGTCCCTTGGTGCGCATGGTCATGCCGATAGCGTCGGGCTGCAAGCCGATGGCGCCGAACACCTGGCGGGTAGGGCCGGATACCGGCGCCCCCATGAGGCTCAGCGAATGCTGGAAGGCGTGGCCGGCCATCGACCCGTTTATGCCGAGGTCGCCGAGATTTGCGAGCACGGCGCCGGCCTGGCTGAGGGTCACGTGGAACTGCTGCATGGCCTCGACGAGGCCGCCCGAGCCGAGGGCCGAGACGAAATCCGCGCCGGTCATATCGCCAGCACCGACCGTTGCAGCCGCGATGGCGGCGGTCTTGCGGTAGGACTTGTTGCCGGTGCCGGTCCCCAGTCCTCCGGCGGCCCGCACGATCCCGAATATCCTGGCTATGGACTCCGGATCGGCCTTGGGACCCATGACCGCGGCCAGATCGGCGGCAGCTGTTGTCATTTGCTGCAGCTGTGTGGTCGAGTAGCTGATACCCGGAGCCGCTGAGGCAATCCGGTACATCTGATCTGCGATGACCGAGGTCGATTGCAGCAGGTTGGGAGAGTTCTTTACGATCCAGGTCTGCAGGGCCGGCAGGCTGGTGAGCGGAACGTTGGCGAGAGTGTGCAGCTTGGTCATCTGCGCAGTCAGGCTGCTCATGTTCTTGAGGCCTTCGTAGGACAGGCCCAGCCCCGTAGCGATGCCAGTAAACAGCCCGAGCTTGCCCAACTTGTTGACGGAGCCGATCAGGCGCCCGTGCGCGGCCGTGCGGGCATCCGCCGCCGCGGCGGCGGTGGTGTCGGCGGCGGACGCTGCCAGCGCCGAGTCGGCGGCTACGGCGTTCGCCAGGGCCGCGTCACGTGTGCCCTGCGCCTGGGCCATGCGCACGTCGGCGGCGGCTGTTCCTGAAGCGGCGTAAGCGGCGGTTGCCTCGGAAAGTGCCGCCTCGGCCTTGGCGAGATCGGCAACAGCCTTGGCGGCGGCGGCGCCGGCCTTGTCTGATGCGGAGACGAGTGCGTCGCCCGCCGCCTTGCCGTCGGCGCCCATGCGGGTGAGTTCTTTGCGGACTTCGCGCATCCCGCCGACGAAGTCGGTCTTGCCGAACAGGACCAGGCGAGCGCCGATCTCTTCTACGGTCATCATCGGCGATCACTCCTACCTCATGACTGCGTTGAGGATCTTGACCATTTCGGCGCCGATGCGCTTGGCCTGGTTCTCCTGGCGGGTGGTTTCGATGTCCACCGCAGCCTGGGTGATCGCCATAGCAATGAGCCAGTCGGTGCGCCCGAGGGCCAGGATCGAAATGGGGTCGCCCACGCCCAACAGCCCCGCCATAGCGGCGCCTTTGACGTCATTTCGCCCGACTAGCTCTCGGAAAAATCCTCGTCGGCCTTGGGCAGCGCGATGCCGGAGAACTCCTGCAGGCTGCCGGCGGTCATCAACACGTCACCGTCGGTGCGATACAGCGCCAGGCACACGTCGATGGCTGTGGTTAGCTCGGGGCGGCGCAACGCTGCGGCGAGGTCAGCGTCGAACTTGGTCCAGGGGCCTAAGGGGTCGTCCTTGCGCAGACTGACCTGGAGCACCTCGCCGGCGTCGTCAATCTCGGCATAAACGCCGATGCACGCTTCGACCAGCACCTCGGCCGAGAACATGGCACGCCAGCGCTGATGGCCCGGTGTGCCATCCTTTCGGGCCTTGCCCCGCTTCTCCCACTTTTCCCAGGCGTTGGCGATGCGGTCCGGGCTCAGCGGCGAGTAACGAACAAAGACCGGGACATGCGCGCCCTCGTCGCGATAGCCGAGCACTTCGAGGTCCTTCCATAACTTGGCCTCGATGGCCTGGCGAGTCGCTCCGATGTCACCGAGTACGTTGGCGAGGCGCTTGACACGGTCGCCGCCCTCGGGAATCTCGTAGTCGCTCCCAGGTGAGAAAGCGGGCATAGGAACGCTGAGCATGACGGAAGGATCAGACACGGAGGACCTTTCTTGGATCAGGCGACGGAGGTGATCGCAAACATAAGTTCGAGGGTATCCGCCGCTTCGGAAGCGCTATCGACCGCGCCCGGCTTGACGTCGGAGAGCTGGCCCTTATACACCATCGGATTGCCCCAGGCTGAGCCGTTGGCGTCGAGAGGCTGCTTGGTGATGGTGGCCTCCCAGATGCCGGTGCCGGTCTGTAGTGTCCGGCAAAGCTCGTGATCGCGGGGCTGGTCATACTCACGGGTGGCCGTCCCGTCGGAGAACGTGCGCAGGCCGCGGAGCACCTTCTCGTCCACCATGCCGCCGGGGCGGTACTTGGTTGACTTGGTCTGGACCTCGCCGCCGGTCCACTTGTCCCAGGTGCCGAGGTCCTGGCCGTTGACGACGATGGTGATTAACCACTGGGCAGCTATTGCCATAGCTCACACTCCTTGGACTGCGGCGCTGCGCCGCGGTGACGAATCGACTAGGGGTGCGGAGGAAACTGAAGCACTGCGTCAGGACTCAGACGGGCTGGGGCAGCGGAACCTTGATCAGGAACTCCTGCACCGTGCGCGCAAAGGGGCTCATGTGGACTGATATGGAGGCCGCTGCGATACCTTGGGCGATCTGGGCCAGGGTATTCACGGCGGGGCCGGTATCGACCACATATGCCTGGGGAGCCGTGTCGCCGTAGAGCGCACCGAGCTTCCAGTACTTCTGGCACATGCCGCTGAGTGCGCCGTTGAGCTTGGCGAACATCTTGCCCTGCCCGTCGATCTGGGCGAACTGGGCGACCGCCGCGGCGAGCAGGGTGCCCTCGTCGTCAAGCGCCATGCGCAGGCGCTGCCAGGAGAGCTGGCCCCAGTTCGGATCCTTCGCCAAGGTGACGAAGCCGTAGAGCTGGACTTGGCTGACTCCCGGAGCACCGAGATTGCGGTATACGCTGATGCCAGCGGCGTCGAGCGATGCCCGATCGGCATCAACCCACGCGGGCTGGGTGAGCCCGATGACCGAGGTGAGCACCCCGGCGCCGACACCACCGCCGTCGTCACCCGCCGCAGCGATATTGGGGTTGCCCGTGGCGGCGTCGCCGCGAGCCACGAGGGCGCAGAAGCCGGCCGAGGGGGGCACCACGCGGGGAGGTGCGGGTATCGCTGTGCCGGTGGGTAAGCCGGCGATGATGAGCCACGGGGCGAACATGCCGCCCCTGCCTGGGTCGGGCTGGCCAGGCTGGATGACTCCCGAGCCCACCTGCACCGCTTGGGCCTGGCTGATCAGGCCGCTGGCGAGCGGGCCGTCCACCGGATCGAGGGCGTACGTCCGGTTGTTGGCCGTCGCGTGAGCGATGAGCGCCAGTTGGGCTGTGTTGGTCGTGCGTCCGGGCGCTGCAACCTGTCCGGGGCCAATGTCAGGCGTGAATACCGCGAGAGCGTTGGTCCACTGCGTCTCAGTGACGTTCGCGGGGTTGTCTACACCCCCGGTGAGCGCTTGCGCCGCGCCGATGGCCGGGTTGTTGTTCGGCGGAGACGTAACCGAGGGCGGGCTGGCGTTGGTGATAACCACATATGCGCTCAACGTGGACCAGTTGATCGCGTCGGCCGGGCTGGTGAGCACGGGCGACAGCTCCACCTGCGCCCCGTTCAGGGCCATGACGAGCTGGTAGGTGCCCGCAGGCCCCGAGCCGGCGATAGACTGGACCGTGAGGTTGTTGCCCCATGGGCCGGGAGAGTTGGCCGTCACGACCAGGGTGGCGAGCGGGGTGGCCGCCGAGTCCATGAGGATGACGCTTGCCGCCGCTGCTGCGGGATCGGCAACCCTGCTGATCCACGCCTGCTGCAGGCCCTGGGAGAACATCAGGTCGAGCGCGTCGTAGATCGGCGAGAACGGCTGGCGCCCGCCGCAGCGGGCGTTGAAGTCGCTCAGCGACTGCACGCTGATCGGGACTCCGACCGGTCCCTGAGCGAGCTGGGCGGTAAAAAAGCCGGTCCCCGTGCGGGTCCCAGCGGGACCGGGCGGCGGGGTGGGCAAGGTGGTAAAGATGATGCCGGGAGCACTGGGCACGATAGCCCTCCTTCGGGCTTGGCGAACTGTCGAAGTGCGGAGGAGGGTGGATCAGGGGGAGGCTGGGCTTTCAAGTCTCCCAGGGACTGATTGTGACCACGGGCGCAGGCTCGACGGGCGCAGGCTCGACGGGCGCAGGCTCGACGGGCTCCACAGCCAACAGCCGGGCGGCGACCATCGAGTCGTGACGATCCGATGTCTCGGCCTCGCCGGCCTCGCCGGGAGCAAGCACCCGACCGGAGTCGAGGTCAACCACACGGGGTGGGAATGCGACGTTGCGGTACAGGGACATGTCGAGCTCCTAGATGTTGGGGGCCTCGGCTTCCGAAGCCGAGGTGGAAGTGCCGACCAGTGCTTGGGCTTCGTCAAGGGTGGCGGGGGCCGTCGCTGTGGCGGTGGATGCGCCCTCGACGTTTAGGGTGCCGGGACGCTCGTTGGCGACGTTGATGTCCAGGCTGGTGACGACCGGGAGCGGGGTGGGCATGGCGAGGACGTCGAACGGCGGGGTATCCGGGCCTGCGTCGGTGTCGAGCACCGATCGCACGCGGGTGTGGAACATGACGAGCGCGCCGCCGAGGGTCCTGGACTGGCGCTGTGGGATGCGGCCGTAGGATTCGCCCTCCCATCGGGTCCACTCCGCTAGACCCCCGAGCGAGCCGTGTTGGGCGAGTGCCGCTCGGGCGGCCCCGGCGTAATAGCCGACTTTGTCGGCCGTGTCACCCCAGTCCTGGCCGGAGATGACCACGTAGACGTCGAGGCCCCAGATGACATCGGTCAGGCCCGATCCGTGGCGAACCGGCTTGCCGACGACGCCGGGCGACGTGACCATCAAACACGGCAGGTTTGAGTCGGGCAACTCGTCGAAGTTGGCGACCACCTGCCACGAGGCAATGGCGGTCAGGCCGGGGATGCCGGGCGGGACCAAACCGGCTTGGCGGGCGACCTCAGCGATGTAGGTGGGCATCCAGACTTTGAGGGTATCCAGCGCTGCTCGTCGCAGATCGGTGCCGGTCTTGATCGCTCCGAACGGGTCGGGGTAGGGCGACGCGACATCGTCGGTGACGAGCTGGTCACCAGCGGCGAGCGGGACGGCGAACGGGTTGGTCGTGTTCGAATAGCTCACCGTCCGCCCCTCGGTCTCAGAGCCCCCTCGGCCCAGCGAGCACGCTGCTTAGCGGGGTGCCGACCAGATGTGCCTGCATCGCTTTGACCCAGCGGACCCGGTCGATCTCGCGGAACTCGACCACCCGGCGCTTCGGTAGGGGCGTGGGTGTCTCATGGCCCCGCTGGTGATAGCCCATGACCGGATCGGACGAGCCGACGAACATCTCATAGGGACCGATCCGGGTCACCGAGAAGGGGGCGTCGGATTCGGTGAGCGAGCGCCGTCCCGTGCCGCCTTCGCGGCCGCGGTAGGTGACCCCGGAGCGGTCTAGGATCGGGTTGGGACCCAATCCCAGGCTGGCTCGCTCGGTGACGGTGCGCAGCGCCAGGGGCGCCCAGCCGCCCGAGCCTGCGCCCTCGGAGCGAAACTGCTCGGCCTCCATGTCGTGAAAGTCCGCTACCAGGGCGGCGAACACCGGGCCGAAGTCGCCGGCGCGCTCCTCCCATCGCATCAGGTCCCGGTTGATGACCGTTTCGCCCATGACCTCCAGCGTCATCAGCATGGCGAGCCCCTCAGTACTGTGACCAAAAGGTCGTTTGAGGAGCCGCGTTGACGTCGGCGCCGTACGGGACCGGGGTGAGGAACTCATTGGTGTCCGGGAAAGTGGCCACAGGGCTCAGTGATTCGCCCTCACCGCCCTCGGCCACCGAGTAGATGAGCCGGTCCAGGGCTTCGGTGTAGCGACTGTCCAGATCAGGATAGGCGGACTGCTCAGTCCTGACCTGCTCGGGGAAATAACTCAGTTCCACCATCGCAGCGGCTCCGAGTGCCGCCACGCAGGTGGCCTGGGTGGCCAGCTCGGGAACCGTGGCGAGCACTGTGGAGTTGACGCCCACCGTCCCGGCGATCTCCGAGACGACCAAAGCGATAATGTTGTTCACCTGGGCGCCGGTGGGTCTCGTGTTCAGCGTGAAGTCCCAGGCGTAGTCGCCGCTCGGCAGCAGCGTGCGCGATGCGATGAAGGCTGCCACCTGGGCGCTGCTCGGTGCCCACGTCTCGGTTGGGGGCTGAATCATAGACATCTTGTCGAGCGGCCCTTCAGCGAGCAGTGATGTATCGGCCCTTGCCACGCCATCCCGCACGGCCGCGCGGCGGCTGGTCCGGCAGGCTGGAGCGGCGCACGTGAATGTTCTGGCGCCGCGCGTGGCCCCGCTTGTTGATATGGGTCACCACACGGCCGTGGTGCGCGGCTTTGGGGTGCCCCCGGCTTCGGTGAGCCTTGGAGTGCCGGGGCACCTAGAACTCGCTTTCGCCCACCGAAGGTGTCGGGGGAGAGGCCGGGGTGTCACCCATGCGGTAGGCCACCGATTCATTGACAACTGCGACGGGGGAGATGTCGATACCCATCTCGCCCAGCTGCGCCGGGGGGGACTCCGAACGGCGGCGGCGTTTGCCCCGGTCCTCGGGCGGGGTGGCGTCGGTTACCGCGACACTCGGGCGAGCCTCGGCGAACACGCCAAGGCCCTCGAGGCGCTCGATCTCGTTCTCGGCCAGTTTGAGGGCTGGCAGAGAGTTGCCGCGCTTCACGTAGATCTGGTGCCCGTCCGCCACCGTGACCATTGCCCCGTGGACTCCGGTGATGATGCGCTGTGTTGCGGCCATGAGATGCCTCCTAGATGGCAGTAATCTGGACTACGGCGTTGGGCTCCATGACCCAGGGCACGGTCACGCGCTTGGCCTGGAGCTGCCACGACTCCTTGGCTGGAATCCACCAGCTCACGTTGGACAACGGTTCCTCGTCCGCCATGCCGCCCATGACCTTGCGATCAAGGACGAAGGCCGTGCGCGACCCACTGGCGACCGTGTCGGCCAAGCCAGGAACGTTGTTGGTGACCAGCACGTCCAAGCCCAGAATCTTTGTCGGGAACTGGTTGGTGTAGATCGGGTTGGACAGCTGCTCACGGGCCATCATCAGGGCTATCTGCTGGTTGGCGAGGATGTCAACCTTGGACATGTCGTTGATGACGAGCGTGTCCGGCTGATAGCCCTGGTTCAGTCCGACGATCATTGATACGGCCGTCATGATCTGTTGGACGATGATGTTGGAGTTGACCGCGGCCGCTGCCCACGCCGAACCGGCGAGGGTCTGGGGCGAGGCGGCCAGCAGGGCTGCCAGGGCGTTGGAGTCCACCTGGCGGACCACGCCGTTGGCGAGCTTGAGCAGGGCACGGTTCACGGGGTTCATCAGGAGCCGCTTGGTGGCTTCGATGGTGACTTGGGTGGCGACTCCCCACTTGCGCACGTTCGCTGTCTTGGCGGGGCCGCGGCTGACCGTCGAGATCGGGAAGTCGGAGCCGGGCTCAACGGCCTCGATGGCCTCGTCGGGGAAGATCGACTCGTTCTGCTCATAGACGATGGCACCGCCGGAGGGCGTTGCTCGCCCCTCGAAGATGACGTCGCTGATGAAGCGCTGCTCGGTGAGGGTCCTCAGCGCGCGCTCGATCAGGAGCGGCGACGCCAAGAACCGGTTGATACTTAGGACATCCCCACTCAGGGTGGGGAAGCCGGGGGGAAACGTGACGTCCATGTTGAATGCTCCTTGGGCATAAGGGTTAGGGGCCACCAGGAGCGGAGGGCGGCGGCGATTTTAGGGAGGCTGCGATCAGGAGGGGGCCTGGCCGCCTCAGAAGCGGACGTGGATGAGGGCCTGGCCCCCGGCTGCGGCTCCGGCCATGACGGTCCCGATGATCTGATCGGGTGTGTTGGTGGTGGCCACATACAGAGCGACCTGGCCATTGGTGCCGGAGGTGACCTTCTGACCAGCGGTGAGCGCCGCCTCGGCAGTGAGATACCACACGCCGTTTGTGCACACGTTCACGTTGGCGTCGTTGGGATTGGTCAGCGGCTGGTCGAACATTGCGACGCCGGCGCAGGCGTCGCTTGGCCCCCCAGACGGTGCGACGGTGCGGTCACTGGTATAGACGACCACCTGGCCGCCGACCACAGCCGCACTTGCGGTCATCGAGACACGGACATCGCCGCCGAAGCGGGGCAGCTGCTCGGGCATATCAGGCTCCCTTCTTGAGGGCGCCGGCCATCAGGCCGAGCTCGCCCAACTTGCGTAGTTCCTCTTCAACGTCGCCGCCCACGTCGCCACCGTCGCCCGCGTGGCCGATCTCGGCCAGCGGAACCACGGAGCCCGCCGCGACCCGGTCCAGGAACTCACGGGCTCCGGACTCATCGCGGTCGTAGTAGTCCTGCCAGTAGGCGCGCCGGGCAGGGGGGATCTTGCCGGCCTTGACTGCGCCCTCGATGTAGCGGTCACGGTCGTCGGTGCGCTGGCGCTCCGCGGCGGCGACTCCCGCCGCCGCGCTGGCGCGCAGCTGGTCAAGGGTGGTCTCGTCGATGACGGTCATCCCCTCGGGCAGGGCCTTGGGATTAGCCTTGGCCTGGGCGGCGGCAGCGAGGGTCTTGGCCTTGGCCAGGATCGTCTCGTCATCTGCGTCCTCAGGCACGCCGAGGGCGGCGAGAACTTGAGCGGGCAGGGGCATTGGAACTCCCTTCTGGCCCGTAGGCCTGGGGCTTGGGGGAGCGGAGGGGACAGGACGTGAGGCACCAGCATCGGGGTAGCTCGCCGCGGCACTCACGGACTCGGACCCATCGACGAAGGTCAGCACCACCGGGACGGGCTCACCGAAGCTCACCGAACCGTCGGAGGCCACGGTGTAGCCGACGCGGAACAGGTTGTCATCGCCATCATCGACGATGAGCTGAGCCGGGTCGATGTAGATCTCGCGGACCCAGAATTGGCGGGCCATCGGCCCGGCGGTCGCGTAGTAGGCGCGGCGCACGTCGTCTACCGACGCCTGGGCGTGCACGAGGCCCGAGGCAATCGTGCCGAGTTCGGGCGGGGTGGCCCCGCCGTCGCGGATGTGCTTGGCGAGATGCGCGTAAACCTTGGTCCGCTCGTCGTCGGGCATCTCCATGCCGCGGGCGCCGTTGAGGGCAGCGATGGCGTTAGTTGCCCCGGTGAGTGACGCGGCGCCCACCGTCCCGTCGCTGTCGATGAAATGGTGCAAGAACTTGTACGAGCTCTTCTGGTCCGCCGGCTTGGACGGATCGACCCAGGCGTGTGCCGCCCGTAGAGC
This sequence comes from Acidimicrobiales bacterium, assembly GCA_039583695.1. Classification (GTDB taxonomy): domain Bacteria; phylum Actinomycetota; class Acidimicrobiia; order Acidimicrobiales; family JAJPHD01; genus JAVKSL01. Next base: position 27,980 of record JAVKSL010000022.1, read on the forward strand.
CTGCGCGTCTACCGGGGCGTGCTCGGCCATCGTGGACGCCTTCCAGTCGGCGGTCGAGGTCTCGGTCGTGTGCGCTCGGATAGCAGCCGCTGAGACTTTGAGTGACAAGGGAGCCTCCTTCGGGGGCAAAAAGATCAGGGACGGTTCGCCGAGGGTGCGCGTCGATGCGGCGATGGCATCGGTGCCATAGAGGGCCTCGATGTCGGCCAGGGTGGCAATCGCGGGAGCGGTCACGCCCAACAGGGCGACCGCGGTGATAACGAAGGGATGCGTGTGGCCTACCGCGCAGCGGTAGGCCCAGTAGGCCTCGATCGAGCGCCCTGGGAAGGCCGACGCCATTACCTCGCCCAACCAGGAGGGCAAGCCCTCGTAGTCGCCTATCAGGGTCATGCCATTGGCCGACACCGCCATGTTGGTCACGCGCCCGATCGCAGGCTCACCGTCGAAGCGGGGATCGACGTGACCGAGCTTGATGATTGGGGCACGCACGGCGGGACAGTCGAGGGCCGAGACTGCGTTGGCGAGGTCGTTGGGCGTGAAGCTCGCCGGGCCGGTGGAACACGCCCACGTGCCGACCTCGCACAACTCGATACCGCGCAGCGTGATCAGCTCAGGCATAGGAGTTCCCTCGTGTTTTGGCGAGGACCTGCCAGCGCCCCGCTGCGCTGGCCGGCGATGCGCTGGGCAGGTCCTCGCCAAACCCATTCAGCCGCCAACAGGCGTCTCGTCGTAGACGGCGACTAAAGTTCCGCGACACCGCCCGCCGCCTAGACAGCCCGAATACTGGCCGCCCGGATAGTTCGCCTGGGCCTCGTCAAGGGAGCTGAACTGGGTACCGTCCACCGCCAGGCACATCGCACAGCAGCGCGAGTCGGTGATCTCGCTGGCGTAATAGGTCCCAGACGGCCCGGCTGACATGACCGATACACGCCCGCCCCCGATGGCGAAGGCCACCGCCGATGACGCTTGGGTGGTCGCAGATGCCTCAGAGGTCCCGCCGAGGTAGTCGCTGATGGCGGATTCGAGCGCCGATGGATCGAGTGATGCGAGTGTCACAGCCTTGTTGGAGGCCGCGCCGGCCAGTGCCGATGCGATCAGTGCGGTAGTAGCCGCCGCCCGAGCGGCGCTCGCCCCGTCGTCCGGCGCCGGAGGGGTGATGGTGACGCCCTGGCGCGCGGCCTCGGCGACGGCATGAGCAATGCTGGCCGCAGCGGCCTCGGTGAGCACCTTCGCCAGCGCCTCGGTGCCGAGGGGGGTAACGCTGAGAGTGGCGAGAGCTCCGAGATTGCCGGCGGCGGCTTTGGCCGATGCCGCAAGGGAGGTGATCTGCGCAGGGCGGTGCGCCAAGACGACCTTGGCGGCACGTCCCCCGTAGAGGTCGTGCAGCGAGCCCAGCGAAACAAAGTCGGTCTGTGCCGCCACCTCCGCAGGCGTCAGCTCCCGCGGAGGTGGTTGGGCTGCTGCGGCCTGGGTGGGTGTCTGGTTGGCGACCGGGTTGGGCGACTGTGGTAGGGCGCCCGGCGCCGGGGCATCGGGCGGGATCATGCGCGCGAAGCCGGGCTCGACCCACGGCGTGGATCGCACGGGCAGGCGGTACATCTGCCGGATGTAGTCCTCGAGCGCGGGATCTGGGGTGATCGCCCTGGCCTGCATGAGCCTAAGGATCGCTTCGGCGGTGACTTGATGATCCGAGCCCACGGCCTCGGCCACGATACGAGGACAGGCCTCGTCGGGACCCCAGTTGTGGGTGACCAAACGCTCGATCACCTCGTAGTTGACCGTGGCGGTAACCTCGGCGACGGTCGCGGCCAGAGCCAGGGTGAAGAAGTCAACGAACACATCACCCACGGCTCTCGCCCCGGTGGTGGTCGACCCGAGCTTCAAGAACTCGGCCAGCGCCGTCGCGGCGATCTGCTCGTCGTGATATTGGATCATCGGCAACAGGTTCGGCAATGTGCCCTGCACGCCGTGGAGGGCGAAGCTGGCGCCGAAGGGGATTGCCGCACCCGAGGACTGCCCGGCCCGGTAAGCCTTGGCCAGATTGGAGTAGTTGCGCAGATCCGCCGCGGACGCTCCCTCTGGCGCGGTAAAGATGGGGATGCCCATACCGTTGCGCTCGGCCATCATGGTGTCGATGCGCAACAAGCGGTCCTTGAGCAGCCAGTGTCGGTAGCCCGAGCGCAGGATCGACGAGCCAACCAAGTTGCCCTCGCCACGGTGCAAGTAGAACACGATGCGGTCTGCCGGGATCGGGGACTCGATGGTGGGGTTGTCCGGCCAGTAGTTTGGCCACTGGGTTATGGACACCAGCTCGCCCGCGCGGGTCTGGTGGATGAGGGCGATGGTTCTAGGCATCCGCGGCGCCAGCTTGGCCAAATGCACCAACTTGTCGTCGCCGTAGCTGTAGGTGATCTCAAACGGCATGTGCCCGTAGGCGATGCTCAGCAGGCTCAGGCGCAGGTGCGACGGCCAGCTGAACTGGTTGCGCTGGCGGGCGGGCTGTTGGTCGCCCCGTTCGCCCACGATGGGTAATCCGAGATCCGAAGCCACAAACCTCGTTACCGCCTCGGAAGCGTGTGCGGGGTCGATCAACCACGATGTGCCAATGATCGGGTAGCAAACGGCGTCCAGGATCTCTGCGACTTTGGCGTCGGTCCGTCGCATCCGGTCGTAGACGAAGATGTTCTGCGGCCACTGCAGGTCAGGCGACGTCTCCGCAGCGTCGAACTGATAGCCGCCCCAACCGCCCCACTGGCTGTAGCCGATCTCGGTGCTAGGTGCTGGTCCCTTGAGCATCGGTACGGCCATGTCGCCTCCGGATCTACAGTTCCCGGACCATCAGCCCTTCGGTGATGGCCCAGGCTCTGGCGGCATCGGGCTCAGGGACGGCAAAGCCCCCCGAGTTCATCCGCAGGTCTCTCCAGCTCCAGAAGCAGGCGTCGGCCAGGTCGAAGGGCTTCGTCCGGGGAAAGCGCCGCAGCGCCGCCTCCAAGACCAGGTGCGTGCCCTCGACATGGATGATGCGCCGGGGCCGCTCGTAATCCGCGAGCATCTGTGCCGAGCGGTGCGTCTTGGAGCCGTGCCCGGCGCCGGCCTTTTCGCTGTCGAATGCCACATCTATGCCGGTCGCCCGGCGTGCCTCGGCAAACACCGACAACCAGGTGTCGCCCCCGTAGTCGGTCTCGATGCCGACCTTGTCAGCACCCAACCAGGAAGCCACCCGCAGGGCTCGGATGATCGCTTCCTGGGGAGTCGCCCGTTCCTCCCACGAGTGCAAGCGGTAGATGGTCCCATCGACGGCGATGGCGTCGGCTTGGAGGCCGCAAGAATCCGAGGTGGATGACGAGGTACCGGCGGGGTCTACCCAGACCACAGTGCGGACCAGCATGCCCCAGGGAACCTGTTCCCAGGTGCAGCGGTTCCACCGCAGGTGGTCGTACATGCCGCCCGGAGCCGCCGTTACGTCATGTTGGCACTCGGCCAGAAAGGCCGAGATTCCCGAATCGTCGATAATGGCCTGACATGCCGCCATCGACTGACCCGCCCAGGTGGGCTCTCCGGCGGTGATAACCGTGCGGTCGTCCCGATCGGCATACACCAGGCCCTCGATGGCCGGAATGGGCCCGGACACCCTCCGGCGGCGCAGGAACTTGGCTCGCCCGTCAGCGAGCTGAGCGAAGATCGAGTCAGGGTGGATGAGGTTCTGAATCGCCAGGATCGCCACGTCGGGGCTGCCAGCTGGGATCAGGGCGCGGGTGATGGTCCGAATCTTGCGCTCGGTGATCTCGGGCGAGTCGTCGCCCGAGTCGATGTCATCGAAGATGATCAGGTCGGGGCGGTACTCCTCGAGCTTGGCGCCACGGGCCGCCGTGTCAAGGCCGATGGCGTCGAGGGTGAAGCCCGCGGCGGTGCGTAAGCGATTGCGCCGCCAACCCTTGGAGTTGCCGTACTTGCCCATCATCCGATCAGCCAGGCTCGGGTAGTTGGTCTCGATCTGGCGGGACTCCAGCATCGTCGCCACGTTGGACACATGGTCGTCGGCTTGTTCCTGGGTGGCGCAGACCCACAGGGCGTAACGGCGCTTGGCCCTCGCTGCCAGGACCACCACCGCCATCTCGGCGCTGGATGACTTGGCTGCTCCCCTCGCCCATATCGCCACGAACGGATCAGGGCGGATTCCGGGCTCGATTGCCCAGACCCAGGCCCAGAACTGGGCGTGATGTGGGGCGAAGGGGGCGGTGCAATAGCTGCCCAGGACAGATGTCAGCCACTCGGCCCAATCCGCGCCGTCAAGGCGGCCGTGGTGGTACATCTGTCCTGGGACCAGCAGGTCTGCCGCGATGGTGAAGGGGTTAGGCGACTGGGAGCGCTCGCAGGTGACGGCAGGCGACATTTAGCGCTACTTCCTGGTGGCGGGGACTCAGGCCGAGCTCGGGGTCAGCGATGACCGCACCCAGCAACTCGGCGATGAGCGCGCCCTGAGACTCGGCGAGTTTCACCTGGCGCTCGGACAGCCCACAGCTGATGGCGGTGTGGCACACCTTTACCAGGTGGGCCCGCTCCTCCTTGTACAAGTCGAGGTATATGTTCCGGCGCACCTCTGTGGTGATCTCGGTCGCCCCGGCGCCGCCCTTATCGACGATCGTGGTGACGCCACGCGTCAAGGTGCGGGGATCGAGAGCCAATATCGTCTTGCCTAGCCAGTTTACGATGCCGTTGGTGCGAGCCACCTCCTCGAGCAAGGCGGTAAATGGGTCTACGTCAATCGGCAGCCCATAAGTGCTCGCCGCGGCCGAGGCCATGGCCAGGGCCTGCCCCTTGGCCAGGGACTCCTCGGCCGCCATCTTGGCTGCTTTGCGGCTCAACCCGCAGTGGAAACGACATGCGTCGAGTCCCCGGATCGGGTACTGCCGGCATTGTTTCTGGGTCTGGTGAGAATGGTACACACAGCGCGATGGGTCGTGCACCTCTCCACACTTTGGACACGGACCAGCGGTCAATCGAACAGCTCCAGTGCGTGTGCTATGCGCTCGGCCGGCGAGTAGAGCGGATGGCGGTCCTGCCACGCCAAGATAGCTCCGACGTTGCCAGATTGCGCGGCCTCGAATAAGGCATCCTCCACCAGGCTCGCCCGATCGAGCTGGGTGGCCACCCCGAGCGTCTCGGCGCCGGCGGTGATAACAGCTCCCCAGTAGAGCATGGCGCCGCGCCGCAAGTACTTCTCAGTGTGCACTACTCGCCAGTCGGGACCAATCGCCTCCGCGAGCCAGGGGGCTACGATCTTCGACCAATAGGTATTGTAGGTGAGCCTGGAGTTGGCGAGCTTTTCCTTATGGCCGCTCGGACGGTGGAGCCTCGCGGTCCTATTGATGGCTTGGGGTTGCCCATCGGTAAAACACACCACGCACCGCTCGGTGCGCTCGCTGTTTGCCCACCACGCCCGGAATGCGTCATACGGGTAGCTCCAGGCGTCGAAGTCGGCCACCGCGAACGGTGGCGTCTTGGCTTGCCCGAACGGCCAGGTGTCGCAGTCCGCGGTGACCACCTGGGCGTTGGGCAGCACAGCGCGAGCGACCTGCACCCGAGCGGGGTCGAGGTCCGCTCCCCAGATATCCCGGTCGGCCCAGACCGCTGCTGCGATGTCGCCATCACCGATGAACGGGACGTAGGCAGCGCCGGGCATCGCAAGGGTGCCCAAACGCCGGCGCAGGCCGAGCTTGCGGTGTAGGTCTACGTGCTGGCGCTTACCCGCTGTGTCGGATGCGGTCGAGGCCACTGCTCCCATCGCACGCCCTCCAGCTCTATGCCCATCTCCGTGCGGGGCGCGGCGGACTGCTTGAAGAAGTAGGCCACCCCAGCATCGAGACAGCGATCGCGCAGGTCGGCTGCCCATTCATGGTCCATAGGGCGATAGCCCGGCCCGGACTCGCCACCAACGATGACCCAGCTCAGCCCTGAGAGGTCCAGGCTGGGGAGGGCCTCTAGCAGGGGCTCAGCTGAGATGAAGCGCACCGCAACGGGGATCTGACGCAGGTAGTTGGCCCGAAACGCAAAGCGGTCGGCTTCGATCGAAGTCCCGCACCAGATGTGATCGGGCACGGCGGCGAGGCCCCGGCGGCGTAGCCATCCGCGCAAGTGCGCCGCCATGCGAGCCGGGCGTTTGGTCAGTATCAGGTAGTCGTGGCGATCCACCTCGGCCATCACGTCGTAGATGGCATCAACCTCCGTAACGCTGAAGCTTGGGTGGTGCACATCGCTCATCGAGTTGACGAACACTCGCAGCGGCTCGCGCCAGTTCCGCGGGTCGCCAACGCGGGTGGGCTTGAAGGTGGGCTCAAAGCCTCTCGGAAAGGCGGTACCGCTGAACTTGGTGGCAATGGCCTCGGCGTAACAGTGGTCACAGCCCGGCGACACCTTGGTGCAACCGGTCATCGGGTTCCACGTTTGGTCCGCCCAGCGAATCTTGGTGTCCTTCATGTCGTGCGGGCCGCTGCGCCGGAATCGAATAGACTACTCATATCGGGACCTCCTAGTGGTCTCGGTCGGGCTCCGGCGGTGGAAAGACCCCGGAGCCCTTTTTCTCTTTACATCTCATATCTTACCACGTCGCCAACCGCAGTCCTGCCTCGTCTCGTGTATATATTCCCGCTGCTCCATGAGGAGGCTTTGGGGGAGGGCGTTTATGCGACGCCGCTGCCGATGCGGCTCCGGATGGACGCCCGCAGGTCCTCTAGCCGGCGCTGCTCAGCTATCTTGGCCCGTCGGTCCCAGCGTGCGAGCAGAACCTTGTCGGTGGGCAAGTAGCCGTGGATGTCGTCGTACATGCGGCACGAGTTGCACAGCCCGCGGGTGCGGGCTGGGTCCTCGCCACAGTGTGAGCAGGCACGTAGCGCCACAGGGCCTCCCAACGGCTTGCCGGGAGGTGGTCCCTAAGGGGACACCTCGACCAGCGTCCGCACCATTGCACATTCCGCGGCGGCTGTCAAGTCATCGCCCCGAGCGGGGCTCTGGGCGATCCTGCCTGGCGGTGGCGATCCGGAAAGCGCCCTTCGGGGCGCTTCTCTCG
>JAVKSL010000023.1:0-18536 GCA_039583695.1 Acidimicrobiales bacterium
CTGTCGCCGGTGATGTTGATCACGACCGAGCGGTGCAACAAACGGTCCAACATAGCTCCTGCGATCATTTGATCATCATTGAAGACCTTTCCCCAGCTGGCGATGCCCAGGTTGGTGGTCAGGGCGATGGATCCTTTCAAATAACGCTGGTTCACGACTTGGAACAGAGCAGCGGCGGCCTCTGCAGGCAGCGGGAGGTAGCCCACCTCGTCGATGATGAGCAGGCGGGGGTTGGCGAAAAAGCGCATGATCGTCGACCAGCGCCCCTCCAGGGCGGCTCGTTGGCAGCGGGCTGCCAGATCAGCGGCGGTGGTGTAATAGGTGCGCATGCCCGCAGCCACCGCCGCGTGGCCGAGCCCGACGGCGAGCATGGTCTTGCCCACCCCAGGTGGCCCGATCAACAAGATGTTGGTGGCGTCTTCGACGAAGCGCAAAGTGCAACGTTGATCAAAAAGCTTCACGCCTACCTGAGATGGCGCAACACCCACGCATCGGACCCAGCCCTAAGAGAGCGCACCCGCAAAGAGGCTGCTCGGCTTCGCTCCGAGCGCCAACGACGCTGGGGACGACCAGCGCCAAAGGTCCTCGCCCAGGCAGCCTAAAAGACGCCTGATCTGGGAATTTGGGAACCGGACCTTAGTTTGGCGCGCCTTACCTCGGCGATCCGGGCATCGCAGCGGAACAAATGGAAGGCCTGGCCTGCAGATTCGCCAAATCCAGCTCGAATTTCACCTCCGAAACTACGTATCTGGCACTTCATGTCATCTGAAACGCGCAATCCTTTCTGGCCAGGGCACTAGCCCGACCGCGGCCGCTGGGAGAGTCGGGCTGTCGCACGACAGGAATGACTCGACGGAGGTTGCGTGACGACAGTGGGAGTGTCCGACGCCGCCGAGAAGGCTCGGCGCATCTTCGGCTTCGCAGTCGAAGGCCAGTGGGACGACGTGCAGGCCGACTTCGACGAGCGCATGCTCGCTGGCCTGTCCGTGGAAATGCTGGCCGTGGGCTGGGAGCAGGTTGTCGAGCTCGTGGGGTCATTCAGGAGCTTCGGAGAGCCGGCGGAGCGAACGATCGGCGAGCACAGCGTCGTAGACCTGCCTATGTTCTTCGAGCGTGGCGAGATGAAAGGGCGGGTGGCACTGGACCCTTCCGGGCGTGTGGCAGGCTTCTTCTTCCTCAAGCCCGAGGTGCCGTGACACGCCGCAGCTCACTGGCACATCGCCGAACGGAACCTGCAAGCGGCTGACCGCCGGGGGAGGAGTCCTTCCGGCATGACAGGTGGCAGCGCCCGATAGGTGAGGGCTTGACGATAGGCGACAGGACGGCCAGACGATCGGCGTCACGCGGCCAACCCCCGCGGGCCGCCACCCACCGCGAGCTGCCCGAGCACACGTGTGTCGCGGGGATCGATGATCTGTGCCAGGCCGACGGGTCCCCGGCTACACCGCCTCGACGCGAACGTGGAGTTCGTCGGCCAAGAGCACTCGGAGCTCGTGTGGGTCGCTCGTCAGCACGACGCATTGGGTGGCGCCATTACGTTCCCTTCCCGCGACCACCGTAGCTGCCACGAAAGCGTGGACAGTGGCGTCGGAAGCCGCTTTGGCCAGCAGCCGACCCGCCTGCCGAGCGAGCGGCTCATCAGCCGGCCAGACGTCCGTCGCCTTCACCACCCGGTTGACACCGGCGTCTCGGGCGACGCCACGTACTACCTCGGCCAGGGTCACGGCCGAGACGATCACATCAGCGTGCAGTTCACGCGCCCGCTCCAGCCAGGCCTGGACCCTCGGATCGTTGGCAGCGGCCTTGGACACGCCGTCGGCGTCGAGGACCAGTAGGTCGCTCAGGCTGGCCGGCGCGTGACCTCGTCGTCGGGGCCTGGCCACAGACGGCGAACCTCCTCCATCACGTCGTCGCTGACCGGACCGTTCGCTTCTCGCATCTCCGCCAGGACCTCGGCCAGGGCATCTCGGCGGAGCTGTCGGCGCACGGCCTCGTTGACGTAAGCAGAGACGCCGCGCCCTCCGACTCGCTCGCGGGCCTGCGCCAGCACCTCCGCATCGAGGCTCATCGACACCTTCGCTACTGGCATACAGATCGTCCTACTTGAGGTAGGAAGACGTTCGTTCGCCGAACGCCCTGCCCTGCGGGCGGGAGAACCGTCATCGTCCCTGCATCGGGAGCTTGCACCCAGCACGCTGCGCTCGATCTTGAGGCGGGCGACCCTCAGTCCGGCTGATTTCGTAGCGCTGCTCTGAACGGATCTCGGGCATATCCGTGACGGCGAACCTTGGCGTGCCGAGCGGCCAGGCTGATCGCCTTCACCAGCGACTGAAGGTTCGGATTATGGAGGGCTGCGAGCGCCAAACAGTCCTCCGCGTACTTTTGGTCCGCGGTAGCATGGCGGTCCGCCGGCCACCGCCTGCACCGCATGTTGGAATCGCGGCGGCGAGACTCGACCCGGCGCACGGCGCGGTCGACTTCCTCGCCGTTCATGGGCGACGGCCGGTACCCGGGACGACCCGAAGCTTCGGCCGGGTGTCGTGCTTCTCGTCGTCGATGTCGACGCCGGTGAGCGCCAGGCAACGCCGGCGCAGGTGCTGCTGGTGGAAGCCGGGGCGGTCAGCTGCCCGGAAGACCTCGACCGCCAGCTCCCGACGTCGCGACCGCAGCGCGGACTTGGCCATGGCCTCGATGGGCATCCAGTGGTCGCTGCCGAGCCGGGCCGCCGCCTCCACGTACCGGCTGAAACGCCGGCCGGCGACGGCCAGCCAGGCCAGCTGCTGGAGTGCCTCTTCAGCTTGGTAGTCGAGGTAGTGCGACCGGCACTCGGAGGCCAAGCTGAGGAGGAATCCCTCGATCAGCTCTGCTTGGCCAGCGGGAACCCGCTGCCAGGCGACGGTCTCCTCCTGGTAGTCCAAGCCATAGTCCTCGAACACGACGAGGTAGCACACATCCGCCCAGTAGTCCTCGGCCCGAAGTCCCGTAGCCTGCCAATCGAGCCCAAGGTAGGTGTGCCAGGCGTCACGACGCAGCTGTCCGACGTTGCCGTGGGAGTCGTCGGTCCGGTCGGCCAGCTCCAGTCCGGCGGTGTGGAACGCCCGGTAGAGCGCCAGCCGCTGCGCTGCGGTCAGGGACGGTTGGTCGAGACTGCGCAGCCGCTCTTCGACCCGGTCGACGGCGGTGAAGCTCTTGTACTTGGAGATTTGGTCCTTCACCTCGACGTGGCGGCGGAAGGACTTGTAGTACAGCCCCGGGTTGACCGGGAAGGCGTTCCAGCGGCCGTAGCGGGCCCGCCGCACGAGACGCACCCGGGGAGTCTCGACCATGGCGGGCGTCATGGCCCGCCCGTCCACACATCGGTCGCTCACCTTCTTCCGCGCCCTGGCCAACACCCGCTTGTCGGCAAGCACCTCCGGCGCGGCGAGGTCGGCTGACGAGAGACCAGCCTGTTCGAGCCTGGACCGCAGGTCGGCCAGATGGCTGAGCTTCGATTCAGCGCCCTGCCGACCGTCGACGTGGCTGCGCAACTCGCCCACGAGATGCGCTTCAAGCTCGTCGAGGCTGCCGCCGTGCTCGGAAACGACCACGGCGGCGAACCACAGGTCCCAGTAGCTCCACGGCCGTCCTGCCAGCTCCGACCACGGTTCCGGGCCGAACACGGGCGGCTTCCGAGGCGTGCCGGTCGTCACGGCGCTTCGCCTGTCCGCCCGGCGCGGAAGCCCGAACCGTCGCCGAGGTGGAAGAAGATGTGGCCTCGCAGCGAGCCGTCCTCGTCGACCACCGCCCACCCGCGACCGGTAGCGGGATCACCCTCGTCGAAGCCCTCCCAGGAGAACTCCGCTCCGGGGCATCCGTCGCGAGGTGCGTCTCGCCAATCGAGCCCACCTTGGACGGCGATGAACGCGAGGCTGCCCATGTGGTCAGTGTCGAACTCGATGAACCCAGGCGCGACCAGGTCCACGTCCTCCTGGGCCTACAGGTCCATCTCCACGATTCGCCACATTCCCACGAGGGCTGTCATCGCTCGTTGGGACTTGTTGGGCACCGCTCTGCCTCCCTCTCGCACAGATCAGCCACGATAAGAGACCGATGACCAGGCGCCGCTCGACCGCCTCGGGCCTTGGCGCGCAGGTCGAGATTGGCCGACCCCGCCGGCGTGGCCCCGACGGAGCGATCAGAGCAGGACTTCCAGAGCCCGGCGCAGCGCAGGCTCGGTGCGGGGGAGCTCCTGGGCCAGCTCGATCAGCTGGGCGGGGCTCCGACCGGAGCGGCCGAGCCAGCGCCGCAACGCCTCCCAGGCGACTTCGCTGCCTTCGAGGTGGCGGAGCCGGATGACCTCGATGAGGGATCGCTCGGCAGAGTACAAACCGAGAGGGCGCGGGGCTCCGGCCTCGAACTCGTGGCGACCCATTTCGAACGTCCGGGGGTCGAACTGGTGGATTCGAGACGGCGCCTGAAGGGCTCGGCGAGCGCTTCCTCCGTGGCCGCGGCGAACGAAGCCCTGGCGGCGCGGGTGTGCGTCGCGCGCCAGGGGGGAGCGACCTGGGAACGCATCGGCACCGCCATCGGGCGCAGGGCGCAGGGCGCCCAACAGCTCTACGGCGATGTCCCGGCGGTCGGGTAGGGGCCGGCGAGATCCTTACAGGCGCTTCTGGTTCTCGCGGTCGGCCAGCCAGGAGATGCACAGGCCCCAGCGTAGATCATCCCCGACGCGCCGAGCACCGAGACGGACACTCCGTCACGATGAACCTCGCCGCTCGCCGGATCGACCCAGACGAGGTCGATCCCACCAGCGACAACCCTAGCGGCCATGTGATAAAGTATTGGGAGGTGGCACATCGGCTTACCGCTTCTTAGTACGGGTTTCGGGAACATGGGGGCCTGACTCAATTGGTTCTCTGGTGATGTTTGCCCTTGGTAACCACCGCCACACCAGGCATCTTTACTAACTCTCCCTTGAGACTTCTTGCTTGGGCCGGACTCGCCACCAGAATCTCGAAATAAGCAGGAAGCGTATCCGTGGATGTAGTTCCCACAACTGCTAGCTGATCGGCAAATATCTCCATATAGGCATCTGCATTTCGCCGTGAGCTGGCATAGGCTATGGAGCCAATATGTGGTAGGATCTCCATACTCCTCAAAATGTCGGCACGCTGATCCTCTGAGATCTGCTTATCTAACCAAGCAATCACCTTCATGACCTTCGGCATCGCTGGAAATCCTATTGGCTTCTACACTGCTGATACAATGGAAAGCACTCGAAGAAATATATTCCAGCACAAAACAGACAAGGAATGCAGTTGAGGCACGTAATTCCGAAGCCACACACGGCACAATTAAAGCACGCTGTTCCGCAACGTCCACTATCCTGCTGGATCGCTATACAGAATATAAATTGTTCTGCACACACAGTTCTTGAGAGATCAGGACTGGAAGCCTCGGGGGAGGTGGCCGAAGCCTCGGGTACGGAACCAGTCCAATGCCCATTTTTACCTTTTATACGCCCGTAGGCGATTCGATCAGGAGTATAAAAGGTAAGTTCTACAACAGCGTTAGAGGGCTGTTGAATCGCGATCACCACACCCTCTTGGGCCGTACTTGACTGTTGAAACTATCAGAGCCGCTGACGAGGGAGACGGGTGATTGAGTATAGGAATTAGAAAGATATTCTTCTTCGAAGCACTGAGGCCCTGATAATAGACGTTGGCCACGTCGAGTTGGTGTCCCGCCGCCAATGCGGTCCGTACAGCCGAGCCCGCCAGTATGTTGTTAAGGAGTTCCGGTGACTGCACATTGCCGGCCGTGCCGGGTGAGTTATCTAGTGACGGAGTAGAAGCCCCCGCTAATCTCGCGGGAATGATACCCAGCACGGCGGCACTCAGACTTAACGCAGACCCCGTGCGTAGGAATTGTCGACGCGTGACGGCCCACCCGTGCATGATGGCGTGATCATCGTCAGGTGTGGTGTCCTGGTGCGCTCGAGCTATGGGTTGTGCTCGGAGAACGGTAGTCAAGATCTGAGCGGATGGCGTGGGTCCGAGGAGGCGAGCAAGATGAAAACGAAGTCTTAGACCTTTCCAGATTGTCACCGAGCCGGAGTCCTCTGTATACAGAATAGGCTCCAGGTTGTCCAAAAGGACAGCTTGCACGTCACTGGGTAGAGTACGGTCCGAGATGTCGCGTACCGTCACTCGACCCTTACTGACGGCGTGGACAGATTGAGCTAGGGTCCCGCAGGCGGTGCACCCCAGATCTGCGACAAGCACCAGGTGTTCGTGGGTGCGGCTGCGTGTTGGGAGAGACGCCATTCTGTGAGTCTACACACATGGAGCTTGCGATGGGGGGCAACGCCAGGCCGTGACCAAGAAGCTTGCAGCGAGCTGTCTCCAGGCACGGCGTCGCGTTCGGGACTCGCTCGGCGATCTCGATCAGGTCGGAGTCGGCGGGCGACGCGTCGGCCCAGCGGTAGACGCCCCCGCCGAGTGCGATGATCTCTCCGCTGTCGCGCCTCGACGACCAGGTTCGACGCATCGACATCGTCCACATCGATCACCGAGGCAACGTGTACCGCTGAGCGGACGCCGAAGAGCAGAGGCTCTGACCGGTCCTCCCAGAGGTGGGCGCGAGCGAGCGGAACTGTCGCCGCGAATGGGTGAGAGTTGACTTGACCACGGCGTCGCCGTCACCCCGTCTCCACCCCGGGTGGAGCACAGGTTCCACCCGAGGCCCCGAGCGGCGGGATCGGCGCCTCTGCACTCGCGCTCACCCAGGTCGCCTGCCTACCGGGCTGGCCCGCTGGCGGCCTCCCTGCCCCCTCTTACGATGTCCGAGCCGGCCGTCGCCGTCGCGCTCGGTGTGGGTGCCTTCAACGAACATCTGCACCACAGCCCCTCGTCGGTTGCCGCGGAGGCGCTTGCCGTCGCCGCCGTGGCTGCCGCCACCGTCGGGCTTGCTCGACGGTCCGGCTCGGTTGACGGTTGCTCGGGCCGTGCGCGTCGCTTGACAAGCGAGGAGGAGGTAGTGCATACTGACTGTCCAGTCAGTCAGATAAGATGACGTTATTGGAGGAGCCATGGAACCTGTTGAGCCCACAGCCCGTTTGTCGCCTGACGGGCGTCCGCGACCCGGGGCGCTTCGCTGCGGGCCCGGTCTGTTCCGAGCGCCGGTAGGGCGGACGGGACGGGTCGGGGCAGTCCTCAGTGTCGTGGACCGGGCTACCAGGGGGCCGGTGGCGGTGGCGGTGGCGCTGGGGGTCTTCGGGCTGGCCGGCGGCCTGGGTGGCAGGGTGGGGGTGGCGGTGGCCGGCGGTTACGCGCTCTTCTTCGGCGGCTACTGCCTGCTCAACCTGTGGGCCTGCCGGGAGGCGCACTGCGCCTTGACCGGACCTGGCTTCACCGCAGTGGGGGTCCTCGGTATCGTCGCTGCGGCCTGGCCCGGAGAGGGCCTGTCGTGGTACGGGGTCAACGTCGAAAGCATCGCTTTCCTGGTGGTCCTGGCTGTGGGATTCGCCTTTGAACGGGCCCTCGTCGCGCGCACTGGCCAGCCCACCTCCTGCTGCTAGATGGGTCGCATCACCGAGTCGGCACGTGCCGCTCGTCGCGACCAGATCCTGGCCGGTGCGCTGGCCTGCTTCGCTCGCAGCGGCTACCACGCCACGGTGATGAGCGACGTGGCCGTCGAAGCCGGCGTGTCCAAGGGCACCACGTACCTGTACTTCCCGAGCAAAGAGGCCCTCTTCCTCGCTCTCTACGAGGAGTGGGATTGCGGCCTGGCCGACCGTGTCCAAGAAGCAGTGGGGCGTCTCGACGCTCGGTCGGCCAACTCCCCGCGGCGGGTGCTGCTAGCAGTCGTGCTGGCCGTCGGAGCCCATGTCGAGGATCACGCCGAGGCGTGCCGGGTGGTCATGGAAGCCAGCCTGATGGCCGCAGACCAGCCCGAGCTGGCTGCCGCCGTCCGCTCCGCCCAGGCCCGCACCGACAGGGCTCTGACCGATCTCGTAGCCGCCGGCGTGGCTGCGGGCGAGTGGCCGGCGGCCACCGATCCAGTGCTCCAGGCCCAGCTCATCGCAGCCACCTTGCAGGGGCTCATGGCCCGCTGGCATCTCGCTCCCCACTCGGTGTCGTGGAAGGAGATCGCGGACGTCCTGGCGGGCTGCGGCCGCTGAGCTCGACGTGAGTTGCATGGCCTCTTTGACCCCGCGGCGGATCAACCAGACGTTGGTGGGGTAGGCGGTGGCGAAGCCGACCACCATGCCGACCACCATGCCGATCTGCATGAGGAACCAGTACACGGGTGAGTCGGGGTGGAGGTGCGGGCTCGGGAAGAACAGGGCCATGAGGGCCATCCACCCGAACAGCCCGGCCTCGAAGGAGAGCGACCGCCGCCTGCTGGTGCTGCGCGGGCTGCGCTCGGGCTGGACGCCTAGTTGGTCAGCTCACCGTAGGATCGCGACAGACGGTGATGGAGCTCGCCGAAACCGCCTTCGTGGCTGATGGCTCCTGTTGAGCGCCATAGCGGCGAGAACAGGAGCACGCAAATGGCAGATCGAGCAATCCAGGTTCCCGGCCGATGCCAAAAAAACATCGATCCCACTATCCGGTCACAGATGTGAGTGGGGACGGCCGCGTACACCACGATGGACAGGCAGGCAGCGCTGGGACCGGGCCACCCCCGGAGTCACCAGCGCCGCCTCGTCATTTCACCAGCTTGGTATCCGAGCACCCGTCGCCGCAGGCGGGCGGCGGCGGGGAGCAAGGCGGCGGGGAGCAAGGCGGCGGGGAGCAAGGCGGCGGGGAGCAAGGCGGCGGGGAGCAAGGCGGCGGGAAGCAAGAGGATCGCTCCTTCGCGTCCGACCTGAACCTCGACCAGATCGTCGAGACGATCGCAGGAGATCGGGAGGAGCACGATCTCATCACGACCCTTCTCTTCCAGCACCTCGAGGACATCGACACCATCGAGTATCGCCATGAGGTCTTTCGAGACCTGGAAGACCGGGCGCTCTTCGAGCGCATCGGGCACTTTGCCGACCTGATGCGCCAGGTACGCGCCCACCTGGAACAAGTGAAAAAGATGCAGTACCAGTACCAGCTCGAGGGTTGGTTCCTCGACGCTGCGGCCATCTACTGCGACGCCGTCCATTCTCTGGCCGACGATCTCGGTGCCGCGCAGCTCGGCTCTCGTGCGCTTCTGGCATTCCGCGAATTCCTGACCAACTACGTGACCTCGCCGGCGTTCCTCGCCCTCTCTGCCGATACGCGGGGTCGGAAGGACGCGCTAGCCCGGATCCGCTACTGCATCCACATTCGGGGGGACAGGGTGGACGTGAGCCGCTACGAGGGACAGCCGGACTACAGCGCCGAGGTCTTGAAGACGTTCGAACGGTTCAAGCAGGGCGCCGTCAAGGACTACCGGGTCAAGTACCGGACGTGGCCCGGCATGAACCACGTCGGAGCGCAGATCCTCCAGATGCTGGCGCGACTGTTCAGCGACGAGTTCTCGGCCCTGGATCAATACTGTCGCCAACACGGCGAGTTCTTCGATGAGACTGTCCGGCGCTTCGAACGAGAGCTGCAGTTCTACCTGGCGTATCTCGAGCACATCGCACCGCTGCGCTCAGCCGGGCTCTGCTTCTGCTACCCGGAGGTCACGACCTCGAAGGAGATCTTCGCCGCCGACACCTTCGACCTGGCGTTGGCCAAGAAGCTGATCTCCGAGGGCAAGCCGGTCATCACGAACGAGTTCCACCTGGCGGGGCCCGAGCGCATCTTCGTGGTGTCCGGACCGAACCAGGGAGGCAAGACGACCTTCGCCCGAACCTTCGGCCAGCTCCATCATCTCGCCGGGGTCGGCTGCCCAGTCCCCGGCCGTGCGGCTCGGCTCTTCCTCTATGACCACCTCTTCGCCCATTTCGGGCGGGAGGAGGACCTCGCGAAGATGAGCGGAAAGCTCGAAGACGACCTCGTCCGGATACGAGAGGTCCTGCAGAGCGCGACGTCCGGCAGCGTTGTCATACTGAACGAGATCTTCACGTCGACGACGCTGCACGATGCTCGGTTCCTGGGCGCGAAGGTCATGAAGAAGATCATCCAGCTCGACCTGCTGTGCGTGTACGTCACCTTCGTCGATGAGCTGGCTTGCCTCGGCGAGTCCGTCGTCAGCATGGTCAGCACGATCGTTCCCGAGAACCCTGCCGAGCGCACGTACAAGGTGCTCAGAGGACCCGCTGACGGTCTCGCCTATGCGCTGGCCATCGCCGAGAAGCACGGCGTCACCTACGAGCGTTTGCGGCGGCGGGTGGTCTCGTGAAGGCCTACCTCCTCTACGAGAGTCAGGACTTCGACTTCGGGTCTGACCTTCCCCCCAATCACGAAGACCTGATCCAAGACCTGGAGCTGACCACCCTGCTCCAGGCGATGTCGCTCGGTGACAAGCTCTTGTTCGAGGTGTCGAAACAAGTCCTGCTGTCAAGCCTCGATGACCCAGAGGCCATCTTGTACCGCCAGCGGGTCCTGGCAGACTGCATTGCCGAGCCGGAGGTCATCAGGCAGCTATACGCCATCGCCGTGGGCGCGCTCGCGGACAAGCGAGGACTCTGGGGGTTCAGCTCCCGTTACCCCTCGTCAATCCTTTCTGGGGCGCTCAACCAGCTCGAAGCCCACGTCTCCCGCCTCAAGGAGCTGCGCAAGATCGCCGACGAGCACGCGGAGAGGTTCCGCTCCGCCGGCCTGACGACGCTCCTTCGCACCCTGCAACGCGAGCTGGACGACGAGTACTTCCACACCATCAGCTACCACCTGAAGCAGCTTCGCTTCCGCGAGGGCGTGCTGATGAGCGCAGAGCTGGACCGAGACAACAGCGGGATTCGCTTCGTGCTCCGCTCGCCGGGGGACGGCGGACCGAGCTGGAAGGAGCGGCTTGGCATCGGACCCCGTTCTTCGTACTCCTTTACCATCCCACCTCGCGACGAGGCGGGGGCGCAAGCCCTGTCGGATCTGAAAAGTCGAGGGATCAACCTCGTCGCCAACGCCGTCGCCCAGTCTGCTGACCACATCTTGAGCTACTTCACCATGCTCCGGGCGGAGCTGGGCTTTTATGTGAGCTGCCTCAACCTTCGGGACCGGCTCGTGGCAAAGGGGGAACCGACCTCGTTCCCCGAGCCATCCCCGTGGCAGGCTCTGGGGCTCTCGTTCACCGGCTTGTGCGACGCCTGCCTGGCGCTGCGGGCGGAAGATCGGGTCGTTGGCAACGACGTCAATGCCGACGGAAAGTCGTTGGTCATCGTCACCGGCGCGAACTCGGGCGGGAAGTCGACCTTCCTGAGAAGTGTCGGCCTCGCCCAGCTCATGATGCAATGCGGCATGTTCGTCACCGCAGAGGCCTACCAGGCGAGCGTGTGTGAGGGGGTCTTCACGCACTTCATCCGAGAGGAGGACCCCTCCATGACTCACGGGCGCCTGGACGAAGAGTTGAGCCGCATGAGCACGATCGCTGATCAGATCCGCCCGCATGCCCTCATGCTCTTCAACGAGTCCTTTGCCGCCACGAACGAGCGCGAGGGATCCGAGATCGGGCGCCAGGTCGTCCGTGCCCTCCTGGAGGCAGGGATCAAGGTTTTCTTCGTCACCCACCAGTTCGACTTCGCCGAGAGCTTCCACGAGCTTCACGCAAAGACCACTTCGTTCCTGCGAGCCGAGCGGCAATCCGACGGGCGGCGGAACTACAAGCTCGCCGCAGCCGAGCCCCTTCCGACCAGCTTTGGCGAAGACCTCTACTACCGGCTCGGCAGGTGGCTGGACGAGGACCGCCCTTCCGAGCCGGACAGCGTGGAGACCTCGGCCGGCGAGATCCGGCTCAGCGAGCAGGTCCGACAGGCAGGAGGAACAAGGTGAGCTACCAGATCACGGCGTTACGAGCAATAGAGATCCTCGACTCGCGAGGGCGCCCCACGCTCGAGGTGCGTGTCGAGGTTGACCGATCGGCGGTAGGGGTGGCCGCCGTACCTTCCGGCGCGTCCAGGGGCACGCAGGAAGCCGTAGAGCGCCGGGACGGGGACCCTCACCGCTACGGCGGGGCGGGTGTGCGCACCGTGGTGGCCGGGATCGAGGAAGAGATCGCTGACGCCATCGTGGGGCCGGCCTGGACCTCGCTCGAAGACCTGGACGCAGCCCTGTGCACACTGGACGGAACGCCCGGCAAGGAGCGCCTCGGTGGCAATGCCATCGTGGGCATCTCCATGGCGGCGGCCCGAGGGTTCGCGTGCCGGGACGGTGCCGAGCTCTACCAGTGGCTCCCGCAGCTCGGCGGCCCAGCTCGCTTGCCGGTGCCGCATTTCAACGTGGTGAACGGGGGCGCCCACGCCCGCAACCGGCTCGACTTCCAGGAGTTCATGGTTGCCCCGCTCGGAGCGCCCTCCTTTGCGGAGGCGCTGCGTGCCGGCTCTGACGTCTACCGCTGCCTGCAAGGCGCCCTGGCACGGCTCGGGTTTGGGACGGGCCTCGGAGACGAAGGTGGGTTCGCGGCCGCCCTGCAAGCGCCCGAGGACGTGCTCGATCTCCTGGTGGATGCCATCCAGGCCGCCGGGTACCAGTTCGGCCCGGGAGGTGTAGCGATTGCCCTGGACCTCGCCGCCTCCGGGTTCCGACAGGCCGATGGGCGCTACCTCGTCAACGGGTCGCACTTCGACGCCGTCGACCTCGTCGAGTACCTGGCACACCTGGCGGATCGCTACCCCATCTCCTCGATCGAAGACGGCCTGGGCGAGGACGACCCGGAGGGCTGGGAGATCCTGACCAAACGGCTCGGTGGGAAGGTCCAGCTGGTAGGCGACGACAATCTCGTCACGAACCCGACGTTGATCTCCGACGCCATCGCCCACCGTCGGGGCACGGCGGCGCTAATCAAACTGAACCAGGTGGGCACCGTCACCGAGACGCTCGAGGCCGTACGCCGCTGCTACGGGGGCGGCTGGGCTGCGATGGTCTCGCACCGTTCCGGAGAGACCTCCGACACCTTCATCGCCGACCTGGCAGTGGCGATCGGCTGCGGGCAGATCAAGTCCGGAGCACCGGCCCGTGGCGAACGTGTCGCCAAGTACAACCGCCTGTTGGGCATCGAGGCGCAAGAGGGCGGCCTTCCCTACGGGCTCCGCCCGAGGTCCGCCGTGGATCTGTAGCCCACATGAGAGCGTTTTGGAGCGTAGGATGTCTCCTGTGGACAGGCAAGGATGGCTCTTCCCGGAACGCTCCGGATCCTTCGATGGCATCGACCTCGAACACCTGAACCCGGCGGATGAGGACGACCGGACCATCCTCATCGCCGCCGAGCACTCCGATTGGGTGCCCACCCTCGAGGCGAGTGCGCCACAGATCCAGGTCAACGGGCGCACCGCCAGTCCAGCGCTGCACCTGAGCATGCACGAGATGGTGGCCAACCAGATCTGGAACGACGACCCTCCTGGGGTCTGGGAGGCCGCACGCCGCCTCACCGCCATTGGGTTCGATCGCCACGAGGTGCTCCACATGCTGATGTCGGCCGCGGCCGGGCAGCTTTGGAGCGTCCTGCACGACCACCTGCCTTTTGACCACAGCGCCTACCAACGCGCGCTGGACAGCTTGCCCGAGTCCTGGCTCGACCTCGACGACGACCTCGACGACGACCTCGCCGACCTCCACGGCGACCTCGACGACGACCTCGACGACGACCTCGCCGACCTCCACGGCGACCTCGACCTCGACGAGGAGGAGGCCCAGCTGCGCCTCGCCCTCGATGTCCTGGCCGAGCACGGCCCGCTGGCGGCCGAGGACCTGGCTGGGCTCGCCGGTATCGACGAGGACGTCTTGGACATCGTGTGCGAGCTGCCCCAGGTCGCCCACCTGGCAAACGATCACCTAGCATTCGCGCCCTGCCTGCTGAGCAGTGTCGTGCTCACCCACCGTTTGAGCACCGACGAGGCAGGTGCCGACCAGCTGGCCCTGACGGTGGACCTCGCTCCGTTGGTCGCCCTGGTCTGCGACGATGACCACATTCATCTCCCCGGCGGCAAGCTGGCGACTCTCGACGGGTGGTTGGAGGAAGATCCAGACAAGCCCGCGCTCAGCGGGAACACCGTCCTTCGGGGTCCTCCAGGCTGGCTGGGCGGTGCCGAGCCTGGCGCGTTGGTCGGGCTTCGCCTGGTCGCCACCGATCCCGATCGCCGTGACGAGCTGGGGTACCTCTCGCATCTGGAGGTCGTGGCCGTAGCCGCTCACGACCCGATTCCAGACACCTTTGGCGCCCAGCTCCGGGTCAGCTTCGACCGCTTCGGTGACGGTGACGGCATGCCGGTACCCCTTACCAACCTCGTTTATCAGCTGGCGGTCGACGCCCCTGCGCTGACGTCCGGGACGCTGGCCCCACTCAATGAGCTGCTCGCGATCGCGGGCTTCGAGGTGGTGGAGGGCTACGCAGGCCCGGTCGGCACCGACTGGAGGACCTTCTCCCGACTGTCCAAGGTTGTCCACACCGGGCTTCTGCACGGCCTGGACCAAGATGACATCATGGGTATGACGCTCATTTGTAAGCTGTACCTGGTCTTCGAGATGCAGGGCAGCCGGGAGATCTCCCGGGACGTCGCCCGGGCGGTTGGCAACGCCTTGAGCGACCCCGAGATGGCAGAGACCTTCGCCCATGCGTTTTGTGACGCGCAGGTGATGTCGATGGACTTCCTCGCAGCGCTCCGGGTGGCTGCGGGGAACCGGCACGCAGCTGACCTGGCCTGGGTCGAGTCGCTGATTGCCAGCCGCTGCGCTGCGCTGGAGCGGGCCGAGGCCTGCCTGCGGATCGGACTGGGCGCCGATCCCCGCCACGCAGGGCTGCTGGGGGACGCGGCATGGTACGCCTCTGACCGGGGAGACGCCCGTAGGGCACTGCGGCACCTGGAGCGCATCGAGGACGGCGGGGACTACGGGGGGCGCATCCCCCTGCTGCGAAGCTACGTCACGGTTCCGACAAATGGCTCTCCAACCGGGCGCAACGAACCCTGCGGGTGCGGCTCAGGCAAGAAGTTCAAGCACTGCTGTCTCAACGCCGCCCCCGAAAACCCGGTCCCTCCCCTTCCCGAACGAGCTCCGTGGCTGTGGGACAAGCTGAGGTGGTGGTTGCAGCGGGTGGGGCCCATGGAAGACTTCGTCTTCACCACACTGGCCCTGCAGGGCGTCACGACCGAAGACGAGTTCGAGCCCGGGGACTTCGGTCTCTTGACAGCCATGGACCTGGCCGCTTCCCTGCTCCTGTTCGACGATGGAGCGATTGGCGAGTTCATCTCCCAGCGGGCCGACCTGCTCCCCGATGACGAGGCTGCCCTGGTCAGGCAGTGGGCATCGACCAAAGGCGCGCTGTATGAGGTGCTCGGTGTCCGACCTGGCGAGGGGATCAGCTTGCGCCACCTGGGCGCTGACGACACCTTCGAGGTGCGGGAGCGCAAAGGCTCTGGCGCGCTCGAGGTGGGTCAGGTGATCTTCGCCCACCCGCTACCCGATGGCGTTAGCACCCAGCTCGTCGGAGGGGTAGTGCCCATCCCGCCCTCCAGGGTCCCTGAGCTGGAGGGCCGGCTCGTCGAAGGTGCCAGCAGCTCGACGCTGGCGATGATCCTCGGCGACATCCGCTACAGGCTCACGGCCACGTCCCCCAGCTGAGCTGGGTCCACCACCGCGCCGGCACTCACCAGTGCCTCGACCTGGGTTGCGGCGCCCTCCACGTTGGCGCTCATGCCGGCCACGATCCTGCCCCTGCTGAGCCAGAACGCCACGAACCCGCCAGCCTCCGGGTCCCCCCGGATCACCACCTGCTCCCAGCCGGGGGCCCAGCCGTAGTACTCCATCGCGAGGTCAAACTGATCGGACCAGAAATAGGGGATGCGCGCGTAGGCCTCCCTCCCCCCGAGCATGTTGCGCGCCGCGACCGGACCTTGCTGCGCTGCTCCGGCCCAGTGCTCCAAGCAGATGTGGGCGCGGTAGCGGGAGTGATAGACCGAGGCCGCGTCCCCAGCCGCCCAGATGCCCGGAGCTGACGTGGCAAGGTGCTCGTCGACCACTATCCCGTGAGCCACCTCCAGACCACCAGCTTCGGCTAGCTCGACGCACGGCGTCACGCCAACCCCCACGACCACCAGGTTGGCAGGCAGCACCGTCCCGTTGGTGAGGCGCACCTGCTCCACCGAGGCGCCGCCCCGCAGCGACTCGACACCCACGCCCAAATGCAAGCTCACCCCGTGGGCGGCATGCAGGCGGGCATAGATCGCCCCCACCTCCGGTCCGAAAACCCGCTGCAGCGGCTGGGAGGCCACGTCGACCAGGGCAACGGTGGCGCCCCGGGACCGCGCCACTGCGGCCACCTCACAGCCGATCCAGCCAGCCCCGATCACCACCAGGTTGGTGTCGGGGCGTATCGCGCTCCGCAGGTGCTCGGCGTCGTGGATGTCCCGCAGGTATGACACGCCTCCCAGCCCGGCCCCGGGCACGGGTAGCCGCCGGGGCCTGGCTCCGGTGGCCAGGAGGAGGCCGTCATAGGCGAGGCACTCGCCGCTGCTCAGCTCCACCGCCCGGGCAGCCACGTCCAGGGACAGCGTTCGGGTGGAGGTGAGCAGCTCGATACCGTGGGATTCGTAGTAGCCAGCCTTGTGAAGGGCCAGCCTATCGAAGTCAACGCTGCCCTGGAGGTAGGCCTTGGAGAGAGGGGGGCGGTCGTAAGGGGCGGCGTCTTCCTCGCCGATCAGCACCACCCGACCCTCGAAGCCTCGCTTGCGTAGGGTCGCAGCAGCCCGGGCACCGGCCAGACCGGCGCCAACGATGACCAGGCATGTCACCGCAGGGGGTTCGTGGGCACGGAGGGGAGGCGGAGCAGGGCCCTATTTCTCCGCGTGGCCGCCGAACTCGGAGCGCATCGCCGAGAGCACCTGGTTGGCAAAGTGGTCGAGGTCCCGCGAGGCGAACCGGGAGTACAGCGCGCTGGCGAGCACCGGGGCCGGCACCCCCTCCTCGACCGCCGCGATGGCAGTCCAGCGGCCCTCGCCGGAGTCCGACACACGGCCAGAGAACTGGGCCAGGTCTGGGGACGCGGCCAGGGCCTCCGCAGTGAGGTCGAGCAGCCAGCTGGCCACAACGCTGCCCCGCCGCCAGACCTCGGTCACCTCGGGGAGGTTCAGGTCGTATTGGTAGAACTCGGGGTGCTCGAGCGGCGCCGTCTCGGCGTCGGCGGTCCGCTTGGTGGCCCCCGCGTTGGCGTTGCGCAGGACGTTGAGGCCCTCGGCGTAGGCGGCCATCATCCCGTACTCGATGCCGTTGTGGACCATCTTCACGAAATGGCCCGCTCCGTTGGGACCGCAGTGCAGGTATCCCTGCTCAGCGGGAATGGGATCGCCCGTGCGTCCGGGAGTGCGGGGGGCGGAGCCCACACCGGGCGCGATGGTCTCGAATAGGGGGCCGAGGCGGGAGACGACCTCGGCCTCCCCGCCGATCATCAGGCAGTAGCCCCGCTCGAGGCCCCACACTCCCCCGCTGGTACCCACGTCTACGTAGTGGATTCCCGCTGGGGCGAGGGCGGCAGCCCGGGCGATGTCGTCCCGGTAGTAGGAGTTGCCGCCGTCGATGATGGTGTCGCCGGGTGCCATGCGCTCCGCCAAGGCGCTGACTGTCGAGGAGGTGATGTCGCCAGCGGGGACCATCACCCAGGCAGCCCGAGGGGCGCTGAGCTTGGAGACGAAGTCGTCCATGTCAGTCGAGGTGGTGGCCCCTTCGGCCCCGAGCGCGGCGACAGCCTTGGGGTCCACATCGAAGACCACGCAGGTGTGGCCACCCGCCATCAGGCGGCGGACGAGGTTGGCTCCCATCCGGCCCAGCCCCACCATTCCCAGTTGCATGTCGTCTCTCCCTCGTGTTGGCCCACTAACATCACGTTCTCCTTGCGCACAACGCTAGACCACCGGGTTGGGCAGGACAGCACGCTCCCGGAGCTTGGGTTTGTGTTGCCCAATTTTGGGGTATCCAACAACCTCACAAGTGCTCCCTACGAAAGGTGCAAGATGGGATTGGTCATTTTGTTGGCGTTGCTGGTGCTGCTCTTCTTCGGGCTGGGCTTCACCATCCACCTGCTGTGGATCATCGCGGTGGTGCTGTTCCTGGTCTGGATCATCGGGTTCTTTGTCCGCGGCATCGAGGGCCGGGGCCGGTGGTACCGCCGCTGGTAGTGGGACAGGTCTGGCAATGAGGGTAGCCGTGTTGGGGATGGGCCGGATGGGACGCGCCATGGGGGCGCGGCTCCTCGAGACCGGCCACGACGTGACCGTCTGGAACCGCTCCGCCGGCAAGGCGGCCGAGCTGGTTGCTGGCGGGGCGCGCGAGGCGTCGAGCATCACCGATGCCGTGACGGGCGCTGGCGCCGATGCCGTGACGGGCGCTGGCGCCGATGCCGTGACGGGCGCGGGCTCCGATGCCGTGACGGGCGCGGGCTCCGATGCCGTGACGGGCGCGGGCTCCGATGCCGTGACGGGCGCGGGCTCCGAT
>JAVKSL010000023.1:18636-34963 GCA_039583695.1 Acidimicrobiales bacterium
GCCGTGACGGGCGCCGCCGTGGTGATAACCGTGCTGGCCGACGACGACGCGGTACGGGCGGTGGCGCTCGGAGCCGGCGGCGTGCGATCCTGCATCGGCGATGCCCTCTACGTGGACTGCTCCACCGTGTCTCCTGGGCTCGGCACCGAGCTGAGCGCCGAGCTCGAGCGCTTTGTGGCCATGCCGGTACTGGGCAGCCCCGACGCCGTGCGTGCTGGCCAGGCCACCTACCTGGTCGGCGGCTCGGCTGAGCTGGCCGCAAACCTCGATCCGCTGCTGGCCTCCCTGGCGGGACGCGTCCGGCACTACGACCAGCCCAGGCTGGCTGCTTGTGCCAAGCTGGCCACCAACTTGTTGCTGCTGTGCGAGGTGGCGGCCCTCGCCGAGGTGTTCACCGTAGGGCGGGCGGGCGGCCTGTCCGACGAGGCGCTGCGGGACCTGCTCGGCCAGAGCGTCTTGATGCCCCCCGGTCTCGCCAACCGCTTCGAGGCGGTGCTGACCGGCAATGGCCAGGCCTGGTGGTCGACCGTGCTGGGTGCCAAGGACGCCGGCCTGGCCCTGAACGTCGCCTCGGGGGGAGGGATCACCCTCAGCGTGGCTTGTGCGGTGAGAGACGCTTATCTCGCCGCAGCCCAGCGGGTGGCGCCCGGCTCGGTCGAGGACGACGACATTGCCGCAGTTTCCCGGTTGTACCGCCAATAGGCGTGAGCTCAGGTGACCCCGCGCACGCAGTCTTTTAGTCCCGTGAACGCGCTGGAGCGCATTGCCTACCTCCTGGAGCGCGACAGGGAGGCAACTTACCGGGTTCGGGCGTTCCGCCGGGCAGCGGCAACCCTGGCTGAGCTGAGCCCCACGGAGCTTGTGGAGCTGTCCAGGCTGGGCCGGCTGACCGACCTTGGGGGTGTGGGAGGCAGGACTGCCGAAGTGGTCGCCCAAGCGCTGGCGGGCGAGGTACCGGACTACCTTGCGGCCCTGGAGTCCGGGCCCGGGGTCGAGGCCGGCCCGCCCGAGGCGCAGCGACTCAGGGAGTCCCTGCGAGGCGACTGCCACAGCCACACCGACTGGTCGGACGGGGGCAGCTCCATCGAGGCGATGGCGCGAGCGGCGGCAACGCTTGGGCATGAGTACCTGGTGATCACCGACCACTCGCCCCGGCTCAGCGTTGCTCACGGCCTGCCGGCCGAGCGCCTCCGCCAGCAGCTGGCGGTGCTGGAGGATCTGCGTGAGAGGCTGGCGCCCTTCCGGCTCCTGTCGGGGATCGAGGTGGACATCTGTGACGACGGCTCCTTAGATCAGGCTCCGGACCTGCTGGGCAGCCTCGATGTAGTCGTCGCCAGCGTCCACTCCAAGCTGCGCATGGACACCGCCGCGATGACCCGACGCCTGCTGGCCGCGCTGGAGAACCCGGCCCTCGACATCCTGGGCCACTGCACCGGCCGGATCCGTCCAGGGTCGAGCGGTGAGGGGAAGGGGAGGCCGCCGTCCAGCTTCGACACCGGCGCAGTCTTTGCCAGAGCCGCCGAGCTGAGCAAGGCAATCGAGGTCAACTGCCGGCCTGAGCGCCTGGATCCGCCTCGCGCCCTGCTGTCCGAGGCGATCGAGGCGGGTTGCCTCCTCGCCATCGACACCGACGCGCACGCTCCCGGCCAGCTCGAGTGGCAGCCGTTCGGGTGTATCCGAGCCGCGGCATGCGGGGCCGCCCAAGACCGGGTCGTGAACACCTGGACCGCCGCCAGCCTGCTCAGCTGGACCGGGGCTCACCGTTCCTTAGGCTGACGCCTGCCGGTTGGGTCCGGACTGACCCGTCGGGCTTCCGCCAGAGGCGTTCTTGTCGTGATGGTGTGCGTTTTTCGTCGGTCATCACGACAAGTAAGGCCATCGCGGAGCTGGGCGCCGGCAAATGCCTCTCGGAGCATGACCGATCACCGCTCTACAAGGTCAATCTCCCCACGGCCCCTCAGCACACCCGCGGATCATAGGGAGTCAGCTGATCGGCTGAGGGGCTCGGCGCCTGGCCGCCAGGGGTGGGCGCCGTCACCGTCGTGGACGCCGGGGCAGCACCAGACGACGCCGGGGCAGCACCAGACGACGCCGGGGCAGCACCAGACGAGGATGTCGTAGTGGAAGGGGCCGTAGTGGAGGTATTCGAACCGGGCAGGCCTGTCACGGCGAGCACCGAGCCCGCTTCGACCTCCACCGTCCCACTCGGAACGCTCGCCAACGACTGCAGTATCACCGCGCCGCTCAGATGCTCGAATACCGAGATCCCCTGGGCCAGCTGACCTGGATGATACCGGACGAGGGTCTCGGACTGGTACCCGGGCACGGTACCGTTGGTCTCCAAGGTCACGTTGAAGCCATCAGCGTGCAGCGCCGTGCCGACCTGGGCTGCCAGCTGGTTGGTCCCCGCAATGTTGTACACCTGCACCGCCGCGGGCATGACCGGCGTAGGCAGGGCCCCAGGATCCCACCGCTGGATCGTCCCGGTGTCGGCCGGCTGCTGCGGGAACTCGACGTCACCCATGTCAATGCCCTTGTAGATATAGCCGTTGCCGCTGGAGCCGAGGACCTGGGTCACCGGGATGGTCGTGGTCTTGATCGATCCCGGGTTGACACTGCGATAGTGCGCTACCAGCTTTACCAGCTGGTTCTTCAGACCCGGGTCGATGATGAGCTGCTTGAGGACCGCGCCGAGGAAGGCGTTGGCCTTCAGGGGGTCGGTGAGCCCGTCGGACTTGGCTGTCGCAGCCAGCGCACGCACGAAGGTATGGTCACGCACGATCCGAGCAAGGTCCGACTCCGGGTCGTATGGCCAGGCTGACTTGTCGGATGGGCTCACCCCTGGGGGATCGTATTGGAGGTGGCGGGAGCGAACGATAGCCAGTGCTTGGGTCCCGCTGAGCAGCTGGCAGCCAGTGTGGGTGATGTTGAGACCAGAATAGCGGTCGTACAGCAGCTCGGGGAAGTTGAGCTTGATCCCCCCAAGCGCGTTCACGGTCTGCAGGAATCCGTCGAAGTTGACCTCGACATAGTGGTTGATCGGGATCCCGAAGTCCTGGGTGATCGCCGCTATCAGGTTGTTCGGGCCGTTGGCGCCATCATTCAGAGCGGCATCGATCTTCTCGTAGGGGCCGACCTGGCTGCCGGCGGGCATGGGTGCGAACACATCACGGGGGATGGAGATGATCGACGCGCTGTCTGTCATCGGGTTCAGGTGCAAGATCATGATGATGTCGCTCAAGCTCCCGGAGAGGATCGCTGGGTTACCGAAGCTCACCATCGTCTGGCCCGCGCGAGTCTCGTTACCAATCAGCAGGATGTTCTCCGGGGACAGACCGCCCGATCTGTTGCGGGACCCGCCGTCCGAGGCCGAGAGGCCCAGGGACGACCCGGTCTTTATCGAGCCCAAGCGGTAGCGGACGTAGCCGTAGCCGAGCCCGGCGACAACGAGAAGCGTCACCAGGAATATGTCTGCCCCGATGAGCAGCCGCCGAGGCCAGCTACGGCCACCACGAACCTGCATGTGCATCCCACGAGAGGCCATCTGGCCCAAAAATCTACACCGCCTTGCGGTATGCCCTCACCGCGAGGATGCCAAAAACAGCCGCTATCCCCACTATCCACACCACCGACAGCCAGAGTGAGTCCCCGGCCGGGGAGCCGATCGTCAAGTTGCGCGCCGCCTCGGCCAGCAGGGTCACTGGATTGTTGCGGGCGAAGTCCTGGAGCCACCCGGGCATGCTCGCCACCGGGACGAACACCCCACTGGCGAAGGTGATGGGGAATATCCAGATGAAAGCGAAGGACTGCACCGACTCGGGATCTTTTAGCGACAAGCCGATCCAGGCGGACACGCAGCAGATGGAGATGCCGAACCCCACCGAGAGGGCGATCATGGCGATGGTGTCCCCCACGCCCGTGGTGATCCGAAAGCCCACCCCGTAACCCACCGCCATCAGGATGATCACCGTCGCCAAGATGCGCAGGGAGTCGGATCCGAGCCGGCCCAGCAGCACTGCCGAGCGGGCGATGGGCATGGAGCGGAAGCGGTCGATGACCCCTGCAGACAGCTCGGTTGACAGGCCGATGGCGGTGGTCACCGAGGCAAAGCACGCCGTTTGGACAACTATGCCCGGGATCAGGTAGTCGACATAGGCCCCCACGTTGGTGTGGATCGCCCCGCCAAAGACGTAGCGGAACAACAGGGTGAACATGACCGGCTGGACGGCGGTGAAGATGATGAGCGCGGGGACCCGGTAGATGTGGGTGATGTTGCGCCGCATCAACGCGGCCGAGTCGGTGAAGGTGAATCGAAGTCGCCGCGCCCGCGACTCGGGCGCCAGATCCTCCGGGCCAATCGCGTCCGGCGTCACGATCACAGCAGTCATGCTCAGCCCCCCTCAGCTGTGGTGACAGTGCTCGCCATCTCTGTCAGCCCCCGGCGACCTGCACCGCCACCGCCGCCACGGCGACCTGCACCGCCACCGCCGCCACGGCGCCCTGCACCGCCACCGCCGCCACGGCGACCTGCACCGCCACCGCCACCAGGGCCGCCACGTGCTCCAAGCCCGGCCGTGGCCGCCTCCTCGTCCTCGGCAACGTGCCCGGTAAGCGACAGGAACACGTTGTCCAATGACGGACGGTGCAGAGCCAGGTCCACCACTCCCACCCCGGCGGAGTCAAGGCGGCGTACAGCCTCGATCAGGGTCGACGGTCCACTGGCCCCCACAGGAACAGTCACCGTTGCCTTTAGAGCATCGGTGATCGGCGCAGCCGATCCCAGGCTGGCCACGGCCCGAGCCCCGTCCCCCAGGCGGGCACCGTCGAGCACCCGGAACTCCAGGACGTCGCCTCCAATGAGGTCCTTGAGCTGGTCGGGGGTGCCAGAGGCGATGACCTGGCCGTGGTCGATGACCGCAATCTCATCCGCCAGCTGATCCGCCTCCTCCAGGTACTGGGTGGTGAGGAACAACGTCATGCCTTGGGCTACCAGTGAGCGGATGATGTCCAGGACGTCGTTGCGCCCTTTGGGGTCCAGCCCAGTGGTCGGCTCATCGAGGAACAGCACCCTCGGCCGCGCCACCAGGCTGGCCCCCAAGTCCAGCCGGCGGCGCATCCCCCCCGAGTAGGTCTTGGTGGGCCGGTCCGCGGCCTCGACCAGGTCCAGCTGCTCCAGCAGCTCGGCGCATCGCTGGCGGCCGGACTGGGCGCTCAGGTGGTAAAGCCTGGCGGCCAAGGCGATGTTCTCGCGACCGGTGAGCGTCTCGTCCACTGCCACCTGCTGGCCAGCCAACCCGATCATCCGACGCACTGCCCCTGGGTAGCGCGATACGTCCACTCCCTCGATCTCCACCCGGCCAGAGTCTGCAGAGAGCAGGGTCGTCAGGATGCGCACAGTCGTGGTCTTACCCGAGCCGTTGGGGCCCAGCAGTCCCAGCACGGATCCCCGGGCCACGGCCAGGTCCACGCCGCGCAGCGCCTGCACCGCTCCGAATGACTTGTGCAGGCCCTCGACCAGCACAGCCGGGCTATCGCCCGCCTGGGAGCTCACCAATTGGCCTCCTCGTCCCTCGATCCGCTGATCAGCTGCTCGGCCGTGTCCACATCGATCTCCCCGGCCGCCAAGCGAGCAAGTATCTCGACCTCTCCAGGCACCCCCCCGGCCGGGCCAGCCTCGTCAGCTGGCCCCTCCAAGCCGAGACGCCCGAGAAGGGCCTCGAAGCGCGCCCTCGCCGTGGGATAGCTGACCCCGAGATGGCGCTCCAGATCCTTGATGTTACCCCTCGACGACAGGAACACGGCAAGCAGCTCGCGGTCGTCGCCGCCGAGCGCGCAGTACTGGCACGCCTCGAAGCTCCCCGAAAGCTCGGTCCCACAGCTCCGGCAACCCAGCCGGGTGAGGGCCAGGGCATCCCCGCAGACCGGACACTGCCGGGGGGCAGCGAATCCGCCGCTCATGACGCCTCCTCGACCCGAACCTCGACGGCACCCATCGACGCCTCGATGTCCAGGCTGGCCCGCCCGGACCCGATCACCACCGCCTCGCCCGGGTCCAGCACCTCGTCGCCCCGGCTCACCCGCAATCTTCCGAAGTCGCAGCGTGAGTGCACCACCACGTCCGAGGACGGGGCGAGGGTGATAAAGATCGCCGCCGCGTCCCCCCGTACCCGCGACGCACCTTCGCTCAGAGCGCCCCGAAACCGGACGTTGGCCGCCTGGGCCCGAACGTCGATGGGACCACGCAGGCCCTCCAGGGCCGCCGATGCAAAAGCCACATCCACTCCAACCGGCCCCCTCACCCCGCTTACCGACAGCGAGCCCGCGCTCACGTCGGCGTCCACTGCAAGCCGGGGGTTCACCCGGATCACGAGCGGATCTGCCCAACCGTGGAAGTCGCCCCAGTCGCCGTGACCCATCCAGTCGCCGCCCATCCATCCCTTCCACTCCTTGCGGTATCGCCCCCGACTCGACGGCGGCGGAGCCCACGCGGGCCTCCCCGCGGAGTACGCCACCCGGGCGGCCTCCCGGGCTGCGCTCTGAGCAACCTGGCGGGCCCTCGCCCGGCCCTCGGCGACCAGCCTTCCCAGGTCCGGCGGGACGAAGGCAAACCCACCCCCGCCCTCAGCCGGATGCGCGGACACCACCAGCGTGTCGCCCTCCCGACGGACCTGGTGGAGTCCCTCGACCGCCACCTCCGAGACCCCGGCATCGCCCACCACCCTCACCGCACGGGTGGCGGCCCGAACCCTCACCCGCCGCAGCGCCACCCCTCCCCCGCTCCCAGCCAGTCGGGCGGCAGCCTCCTCCGGCGACATCCTCCCGGCAGCCACAGCTTCCAACACTTCCCGAGTTGTCGTAGTCATATTATATGCTCCAGCTCTCGGATTGGCAAGTTCCTTTTAAGAAACAGTAACCGTTCTCCTCGTCCTCCGTGCCCGCACCAGACCAGGTTTCTCACGCCCGACACGGGCCGTTCACGTCGACCTGGTAGTGATAGCGGGGTGACAACCGCCACAGACATTCCCCAGATAACCCAGATCCTTCCTCTACCCGCCCGCCACCGGATCGCCCTGATCGCCCACGACCAGCGCAAGGACGACTTGTTGGAGTGGGCCATGTTCAACCGTGAGCTGCTTGCAGGCCACCAGCTGATCGCTACCGCCACCACGGGCGGGCTGCTGTCGGACCGCCTCGGTCTGCCGATCACCAGCTTGCACTCCGGCCCGCTTGGCGGCGACATGCAGATTGGTGCCATGGTGGTCCAGGGCGAGGTGGACGTGCTCATCTTCTTCTGGGACCCCCTCGAGCCCCAGCCCCACGAGCCCGACGTGAAAGCCCTGCTCAGGGTGGCGGTGGTGTGGAACATCCCCGTCGCCTGCAATCGGGCCAGCGCGGACCACATCATCAGCTCCCCCCTCCTGGCCCTCCCCCGCGCCGCCTGAGGGCGACGGTGGCGCAAGCCAAGCATCGGCGGCGCGCATCGCCGGCGTTGCTTGGCTTGATCGCCCTCGGGCTAGCGGCTTGTGGGGCCGGGGCTCCCAGCCCGATCCCAGCCAGCCGTCCAACGCCCTCGTCCACCTCGACTTCCCAGGCACCGACGGCGGTTGAACCGGCCCCTCCGACCAACGACGCCGGGGGTTGGACCACTTACCACGGCAACCTGACCCGCTCCGGGGACGCCACGTCGGGTCCTGCGCTCGACTCGATCCACACCGCGTGGGACTCCCCGACCCTTGACGGCCAGGTGTACGCAGAGCCCCTGGTATGGCGCAACCTGGTGATCGTGGCAACCGAGAACGACACCGTCTACGGGCTCGCCTCCTCCACCGGGAGGGTGGTGTGGCGCACCCACGTCGGCAACCCAGTACCCATCTCCGACCTGCCGTGCGGGAATGTGAGCCCACTCGGCATCCTGTCCACCCCCACGATCCAGGGCTCCACGGGGCGGCTCTTTGCGGTCGCCGAGGTCCTGCACGGGGGACAGGTGTCTCATGAGCTGGTCGCCCTGTCCGCCACCACGGGCAAGCTGATCTTCTCGGAGTCGGCTGACCCTGCCAGCATGACCGACCCTCGTGCCCAGCAGCAAAGGGGGGCTCTGGCCGTGTCGGACGGCAGGGTATACGTCGTCTACGGCGGCCTTTACGGCGACTGTGGCAGCTACTACGGCCTGGTCGTCTCCGCCTCAACCGCCGGACCGGGCCAACTGGCGTCCTACCGGGTCCCAACTCCAAATCGGGGAGCCATCTGGGACCCGGCTGGACCCAGCATCGACAGTGCGGGAGACGTCTACGTGACCACGGGGAATGGGTCGTCGACCACGACCTACGACGAGGGCGACAGCGTGCTCGAGCTCTCCCCAGGTCTGCAGCTGCTCAGCTTCTTCGCGCCCGCCGACTGGGCGTTCGACAACCGGAACGACTTGGACCTGGGCTCGACCGGTCCGGTCCTGCTTCCCGACGGGCTGGTGTTCCAGGTGGGCAAAGAGGCCACCGGGTATCTTCTGCGCCAAGGGCGGCTCGGGGGCATCGGGGGTTCTGTTGCCTCGGCCCAGGTATGTTTCGCCATCGGCGGGACGGCCTACCAGGGATCGGACATCTACGTCTCGTGTCGAGAGTGGATCGACGAGGTCCACGTGGGCTCGAACGGGCGTGCATCGGTTGCCTGGTCCGGGCCAGCAGGCGTCAGCGACCCGCCCATCGTTGCCGGTGGCCTGGTTTGGTCGGTTGGTGGCTCCACGCTGTACGGGCTGAACCCCTCCACGGGTCGTGCCGTGGTCCGCCAGGCGCTGAACGGCCAGCCCGACGAGCTCGTGACCCCGAGCGTGGGCGACAGCTTGATGATCGTCCCGACGGGCCAGGCTGTGGAGGCCTTTGCGGCCGCCAAGAGCGGGGGGCGATCACGGCCATGACCCACAATGAGACTTCTCGGGCAAGGCGGGCGACCTTGCCCAAGGCCAGCTGGCGGGCAGCCTCGCAGCTCAGGACCCCCCAGGTATCAGGCCGCCTAATGTGGCTGGGTGCCCAAGGCCCCTGTGCTCACCCCCCGATCAGTGGACTTTCCCAAGTGGTACCAGGACGTGGTGGCCAAAGCCGAGCTGGCTGAGGGTGGTCCGGTCCGGGGCACCCAGGTCATCCGCCCCTACGGCTACGCCATCTGGGAGAGGATCCAGGCCGAGCTGGACAGCCGGATCAAGGCGGCAGGCGCCAAGAACGCCTACTTTCCGCTGCTCATCCCCCAGTCCTATCTGATCCGCGAGGCCGACCACGTGGAGGGGTTCAGCCCCGAGCTGGCGGTCGTGACCCACGGAGGGGGCAAGGCGCTGGAGGAGCCGGTGGTGATCCGGCCCACGAGCGAGACCATCATCAATGCATATTTTTCCAAGTGGGTGAATTCGTATCGGGACTTGCCGCTGCTGATCAACCAGTGGTGCAACGTGGTGCGCTGGGAGATGCGACCCCGGCTCCTGTTGCGATCCACCGAGTTCCTGTGGCAGGAGGGCCACACCGCGCACGCCACCGAGGCCGAGGCCCGAGCCTACGCCCTGCGAATCCTGGCGGAGGTGTACCGGGAGGTTATGGTGGATGTGCTGGGCATACCAGTGCTGGTCGGGCGCAAGACCGAGCGAGAGCGCTTCCCCGGCGCCACCACCACTTGGACGTGCGAGGCGATGATGAGCGACGGCAAGGCCCTGCAGATGGGAACCAGCCACGAGCTGGGCCAGGGCTTTGCCCGAGCGTTCGGGATCGAGTTCAGCTCCGAGGCCGGCACCTCGGAGCTGGTCTGGCAGACCTCGTGGGGGGTCTCCACACGACTGTTGGGGGCGCTGATCATGGCGCACGGTGACGACGCCGGGCTGCGCCTGGCTCCCCGCATTGCCCCGGTTCAGGTGGTGGTGGTGGTCGTGCGCGACGAGGACGGGGCCGGGCCTGTGGCGTCGGAGCTGGTGTCCTCGCTGGTGGGGGCTGGGGTGCGGGCCGAGGCCGACGTGAGGGTGGAGAGCTCCTACGGGCGACGGATCACCGAGTGGGAGCTGAAAGGGGTGCCGCTGAGGATCGAGGTCGGCCCCCGTGACCTGGCCTCGGGAACTGTGGCTGTGGTCCGCCGGGATAGCGGGGAGAAGCTGGCGTTGGCGCCCGGGGCGGTCTGCTCGGCGGTCCCTCGGCTGCTCGATGAGATTCAGTCGGCGATGCTGTCCGGCGCGTTGTCGGCGCGCGAGGCCGGCACTGCGGATGTGGCCAGCGTCGCCGAGGCGGCAGAGGCAGCACAGTCTGGCTTCGCCAGGATCGCCTGGCGGGTGCTGGGGGTCGACGGTGAGGCTTCGCTCTTGCGCGACGGCGTGTCGGTGCGCTGCCTGGTGGGGCAAGACGGCGCTTTGGTGGCCCTTGGCGCTGAGGACGACGCCGTGGCCGTGGTTGCCAGGGCCTACTGAGCCCGGCGGGCGGCAGCGGTTGGCGTTCGCCGCCCACTCGAAGTGGTAGCGATTGTGGTTGCTATACACCCCAAATCACTACCACTCGCCTAAGCTTGCGGGGGTCGCCAGTCCAGCTGGGCCACCCGGCCGCCGCTTATGGTGACCTGGCGGGCCGGGCCGCCACGGGGGTCGTCGAGGAGGTAGTCTCCGGCGACGAGCGACGGGAACACCGCCGCGTAGCTGCGATGAGCGCCGAGCTGGCGTTCACGCACGTCGGTGTGGGTGTGGTGGCTCCCGGTGGCGGGGTCAACCGGGTTGATCCCGATCTCGGCACCTGCCATGCCGGGGCCCACATGCACCATCAGCGCCCCGATGGCGCCGCCGAGGTTCAGCACGACTGTCCCCGGACCGCTGGGAGGAAGTCTCGGCTCGGCGCTCACCGAATCGCTTGGGCCAGCTTGGCGGCCATCTGGGGGTCGTGGATGACCACTTCGTTCGTCCCCTGCATGACGCCGATCTCGCCGGTCCCGAGGTTTCGGATGTGGGCAATCAACGTGTCTCCGAGCTCTCCGCCTTGGGCGAGGTCAGCCGTGCCGGCATCCGCCGCGGGTGCTGCTGCCTCGGCTGGACCCATGAGCTCGGGCAGCAGGCCCGACATCGGGACCGCCGCCAGCATGCCCGCGCCAGCCACTGCCACTGACCCCCTCTTCAAGAAGTTGCGACGGCTCAGGTTATCCACGGAGTCTCCTTGTTTTGGTATGTGTGAGATTCTTCGGCACGACACCTCCGCCCGGATGGCGGCGGGCCGCGGCACAAGGCCGACGGACGCCCTGGTCGTCGAGGCAGCCAGGGCTGGCGGGTGCGCACGGGTGCTCACCGAGGGCCACGGCCAGAGGATCGGCGGGTCCTGATCGAAAACCCCTTTCGGGAGGCCGAGGCCCGGGAGTAGGCTCGTCCCGTGAGCCAAGCCACAATCACCGGGGAGCTGGAGGGGCTGGGTCGCCGGGCGCGGGTGGCGGCGCGGGTGATCGCCACGTCCAGCTCGGCGGCACGGGACTCGGCGCTGTTGGGGGCCGCCGACCTGCTGGAGGATCGGGCTGGCGAGGTGCTGGCGGCCAACGCCACCGACCTCAGGCGGGCCACCGATGCGGGCACGCCTGCGACCGTGCTCGACCGCTTGCGGCTCAGCGAAGCCCGCATCGCCGGGATGGCAGACGGGCTGCGCCAGGTGGCTGCGCTGAGTGACCCGGTGGGAGAGGTGACCGACGGCTGGGTGCGACCAAACGGGCTGCGGGTCTCACGGGTGAGGGTGCCCCTGGGGGTGGTCGGGATCATCTACGAGAACCGGCCCAACGTCACCACCGACGCGGCTGCGCTGTGCCTCAAGTCGGGAAACGCCGCATTCCTGCGGGGCTCGTCGGCGGCCATATCCTCCAACCGGGCCATCGCCGGGCTGCTGCGCGAGGCGGCGGCCAAGGCGGGCCTGCCTGCCGACTCGGTGATCCTGGTGGGAGACACCAGCCGGGAGGGAGCCGTGGCTTTCATGGGCCTTCGGGGGCTGATCGACTGCCTGATCCCCCGGGGCGGACCATCTCTGGTGGCCACGGTCATCGAGTCGGCCCGGGTGCCCGTCGTGATCGACGGGGACGGCAACTGTCACGTGTACGTGGACGCCGGGGCCGACCTGGACATGGCCGCGGTCATCATCGCCAACGCCAAGTGCCAGCGGCCCAGCGTTTGCAACGCGGCCGAGACGTTGCTGGTACACAGGGCGGTGGCGGAGGAATTTCTGGTCCGGCTTCCTGAGATCCTCGCCGGGGTGGAGCTGGTGGGTGACGAGCAGACCTGCTCGATCCTGGCTGGCGGGGCGGCCCCGGCCACCGAGGACGACTGGGCGACCGAGTACCTGGACCTCAAGCTCGCGGTGCGGGTGGTTTCGAGCATCACCGAGGCCATCGACCACGTCGCGCGCTATGGCACCGGGCATTCCGAGGCGATAGTGACCAACGACCTGTCGGCAGCCGAGCGTTGGTGCAACGAGGTGGATGCGGCGGCGGTGCTGGTCAACGCGTCCACCCGGTTTGTGGACGGCGAGCAGCTGGGACTCGGAGCCGAGATCGGGATCAGCACCCAGCGCCTGCACGCCCGGGGGCCGATGGGCCTGCGGGAGCTCACCACGCTCAAGTACGTGATCCGAGGCGACGGCCAGGTGCGCCCTTGAGCGGGGGGCTGCCGGGCCCCCGGAGCTCGCCGGTGGGCACGGAGGCTGCGGCGGAGAGGCTCAATTTCTCCTCTGCGGCGGCTGTGGCGCAGGGGCTGGAAGGCGTCGGCTACCTGGCCGACCCGGCGACGCCTGCGGTGGTTTGGTTGGGCCAGCGGCTGGGCAAGCCGGTGCTGGTGGAGGGGCCGGCAGGGACGGGCAAGACCGAGCTGGCCAAGGCGGTGGCCGCTATGAGCGGGGCCCGCCTGATCCGGCTGCAGTGCTACGAGGGGCTGGACGAGGCCAAGGCGCTGTACGAGTGGAACTACAAGCGCCAGTTGCTGCGCATCCAGGCCGGTCGCAGCCAGGCCGGTCGCAGCCAGGCCGGCGGCAGCCAGGCCGGCGGCAGCCAGGCCGGTCGCAGCCAGGCCGGTCGCAGCCAGGCCGGCGGCGAGGGCTGGGCGGACCTCGAGGAGGACATCTTCTCAGAGGAGTTCCTGCTGGCCCGGCCACTGCTGGAGGCAATCAGGGCGACCGATCCGGTGGTCCTGCTCATCGACGAGGTGGACCGGGTTGAGGTGGAAACCGAGGCGCTGTTGTTGGAGGTCCTGTCGGACTATCAGGTGTCGATCCCCGAGCTCGGCACGATGCGCTCCACCCAGGTCCCGCTCGTCTTCCTCACCTCCAACAACACCCGCGAGCTTTCCGAGGCGCTCAAGCGGCGCTGCCTTTACCTACACATCGACTACCCCGACATCGAGCGCGAGCGTCGGATCGTAAAGGCCCGGGTACCAGGGATCGCGAACGAGCTGGCCGAGCAGGTGGCCAGGGTGGTGGCCTCGCTACGGACCCTGGATCTGCACAAGCATCCCTCGATCTCGGAGACCATCGACTGGGCACGCACCCTGGTGCTGCTGGGAACCGACTCGATTGACGCGGAAGTGGTCCGGGACAGCTTGCACATCCTGCTCAAGTACCGGGCAGACATTGCCCGGGCGACCAAGGAGCTCGCGCTCCCTTGAGCAAATAATGCTTGACCTGCTCAGCGAGTTCATCGGCGCCTTGCGGGATGCAGGTCTGGCGGTGTCGCTCAGCGAGGCCGTGGACGCTGCCGAGGCGGTTAGCCAGATCGGGATCGAGGATCGGGCGCTGTTCAAAGCGGTGCTCGGGGCCACGCTGGTCAAGAGCTACGCCTACTGGGACACCTTCGATCTGGTGTTCGAGACATATTTCGCCCTGAGGGGGCCGGAGTTCGACATCGAGGGCCGAGATGCAAACCCGCCTGCGTCGGAAAGTCTGGGCTCCGGGCACCACAATGGGCGCTGCGGCCTTTCGCACCAGGAGCTGAACGAGCTGTTGTACCAGGCGCTCCTCGCGGGCGACGCCCTGACTGTGAGCTCGTTGGCTCGGGCCGCCGTGAGCATGTTCGCTGGGATGGAGGCTGGTAGGCCGGTCGGGGGGACCTACTACCTGTTCCGTACCTTGCGACAGGTGGACCTCGACGGGCTGGCCGAGCGGATGATGGTCACGGCCCGCTCGGCCGGTGACGGCCCCCTGCCTGCGCTGGACGAGCGCCTTGCCGCCGACGAGCATCGGTCCCGCTTGGACCACTTGCGCCACGAGATCGAAGCCGAGATCAGGCGGCGACTGGTCGGCGACCGGGGCCCCGAGGCGGTGGCCAGGACGTTGCGCAAGCCAATGCCTGAGGACGTGGACTTCATGCACGCGTCCCGGGACGAGCTGGCCGCCCTGCGACGCGCCATCTACCCCCTGACCCGCAAGCTGGCGTCGTGCCTAGCCCGACGGCGGCGTCACGGCAGGCACGGGCCACTGGACTTTCGAGCCACGGTGCGGCATTCGTTGTCCTATGGGGGGGTGCCGGTCGAGCCCCACTTCCGCCGGCCCACGCCGTCCAAGCCCGAGATCATGGTGATCGCCGACATATCGGGCTCGGTGGCCGCCTTCGCCCGGTTCACCCTGCAGCTGGTGTACGCCATCTCGTCGCAGTTCTCCCGGGTGCGCAGCTTCGTGTTCGTCGACGGGATCGACGAGGTCACCGCGCTTTTCGAGGGGTCCGACGACGTGGGGGAGGCTCTGGCCTCGGTCAACGCCAACGCAGAGGTGATCTGGGTGGACGGGCATTCCAACTACGGCCATGCGCTGCAGGTATTCTGGGATCGCTGGGGTCCGGAGGTGAGTGCCCGCACCAACGTCATCATCCTCGGGGATGCCCGCAACAACTACCACTCCTCGTCTGCGTGGGTGGTGGCCACGTTGCGTACCCAGGCCAAGCACGTGTGGTGGCTGAACCCGGAGCCCCGCTCGTACTGGGACACCGGGGACTCGATTGCCAGCGAGTATGCCGCCGCCTGCGACGGGGCATTCGAGTGCCGCAACCTGCGCCAGCTGGAGCGCTTCGTGGAGCAGCTGGCGTAGGCCGTTCGCTGGTTGCCAGCTGGTGGCCTCCGCTCTCTTACCTGCCTCTGGAGCCTGCTGCCCGGCTTCGTAGAGATGCTCGCAGGCGCAAGTGTGGAGGCTTCCCGTCACGTCGCCCGACGAGACGATGCGCTTTTAGACTGGGTCGATGAGCACGCACAGCGTTGTCTGGCCGGCGACCGCCGGGGAGGACCAGCCCGAACGGTCCTCGTGAGCCACGTGAACCGGCTGGGGGTCTTCGGGGGGACGTTCGACCCCATTCACAACGGGCATCTGGCCGCGGCACTCAACGCGCGCCACGCCGCGAGGCTGGACCAGGTCCTGCTGGTCGTGGCCAACCAACCATGGCAGAAGGCCGGTACCCGGCACATCACCCCGGCCGCCGACCGCCTGGCCATGGTTCGAACCGCCGTCGAGGGAGTGGAGGGCCTGACGGCCTGCGCCTTGGAGATCGAGCGAGGCGGCCCGTCGTACACCGCAGACACCCTGTCTGCCCTGGCATGCCCTGGAACCGAGCTCTTCTTGATAATGGGCGCCGACGCTGCTGAGGGCCTGGCGACGTGGGAGAGAATCGACGAGGTCGCCGCCCTGGCCACCCTTGTCGTGGTGAATCGGCCCGGCGCCCCTCCCCCGCTGCCGCCGCCCGGCTGGGACGACGTCCTGGTCGTCGAGGTCCCGGCCCTGGACATCTCCAGCACCGACCTGCGGACGAGGGCTGCCGAAGGCCGACCGCTGGAGTTCTTGGTCCCGGAGGCAGTAATCCATTGCATTCGGGAGCGGGGGCTGTACGATGGTGGCAGATGAGCCCGGCACAGCCTTGCATCGGAGTGGTCCCGTCTCGGTGAACGGTCGGTCCGTGCCCTTGGCGGTGGTCGCCGCCCGGGCTGCTGACGCCAAGAACGCGAGCGCCACGCTGGTGCTCGAAGTGGGTCCGATCCTGGCGATAGTGGACACCTTCGTCATCACCAGCGGATCCAACCCCCGCCAGGTCCGCACGATCACCGAGGAGGTCGAGGCGGCAGTCAAGGCGGCTGGTGAGGTGGGTCCCCTGCGGATCGAGGGTCTGCGGGACGCGCGTTGGGTCCTGCTGGACTACGGGGACTTCGTCGTGCACGTCTTCTTGAACGAGACGCGGGCCTACTACGACCTCGAGCGCCTGTGGGCCGACGCGCCGAGGGTGGCCTGGGAGGAGGAGCGCCTGGCTGGAGTGGGGGATGGAGTGGGGGATGGAGTGGGGGATGGAGTGGGGGATGGAGTGGGGGATGGAGTGGGGGATGGAG
>JAVKSL010000024.1:0-33931 GCA_039583695.1 Acidimicrobiales bacterium
CCCTCTCAACCCTGCCCGATCAGCCCGAGCCCTTGCCGAGCCCGCCCAAGCCGGCTGCCCGGCGTGCCCGCCGCCCCGCTGCCCGGCCCGCTGAGGCGGTGCCGGTCGAGCCAGCCGGGCCCGACCACGCCCAGACCGAGCCGGCCCCGGCCAAGCTCCCCGCCCGACGTACCCGCCGAGCCGCAGCTTCGGGCGCAGACTCCGCAGTTCCCCATTCGGACCAGCAGACCTGAGGCAGACCGTGCGCCCGGAGGACATCCTGCCCCACAGGGCGCCGTTCTTGCTGGTTGACGAGCTGCTGGAAATTGTGCCAGGCGTCTCAGCAAGTGGACGGTGGCACCTAACCGGGGAGGAGGCCTTTTTTGAGGGTCATTTTCCCGGAGACCCGACCCTCCCCGGCGTGCTCATGGTCGAGGCCCTGGCCCAGACGGCCGCAGCGGCGGTCCTGGCAGATTCACGCTTCGTCGGGACCCTGCCGTTGTTTGGTGGGATCGACCGGGCCAGGTTCAGGCGTCGGGTGCTTCCTGGGGACACTCTTGACTTGGAGGTCACGCTCGGGCACCTTTCGGCGAGAGCTGGCAAGGGCCACGGTCGGGCTTGCGTAGGTGGAGAGCTGGCCTGCGAGGCAGATCTGCTTTTTGTCCTGGCCCGCTGGTGAAGCCCTAAGGACCTCTGTGCGCATAGCCACCTGGAACGTCAACTCGCTGAAGGCTCGGCTGGTCCGTGTGGAGGACTGGCTCGCGTATGCGCAACCCGACGTGCTCTGCCTCCAGGAGACCAAGATGGCCGATGCAGCGTTTCCCTCCATGGCCTTCTCCGCGCTCGGCTACGAGTCGGCCCATCACGGCAACGGGCGGTGGAACGGGGTGGCGATCCTCAGCCGGGTTGGACTGGACGACCCGAGCGCGGCATTCTTCGGGGAGGATGCATCGCAGGTCAACGAGGCCAGGATTGTCGCCGCAACCTGCGGCGGGGTGAGGATCAGCAGCGTCTATGTCCCCAACGGTCGCAGCGTCGGCAGCGAGCACTACGAGGCGAAGCTGGCCTGGCTGGCGGCGTTACGTGCTCAGCTGGAAGGGGCTTGTGATCCTGAGGGTCCGGTCGTTGTGTGCGGCGACTTCAATGTTGCGCCGGAGGATCGGGACGTGTGGAATCCCGCCAGCTTCGAGGGCGCCACGCATGTGAGCGCGCCCGAACGCGCTGCGCTCGCAGAGCTGGAAGCCTGGGGGCTGGTGGACGCCTTTCGTCTCCTCTACGACCAGGACCAGCTTTATTCCTGGTGGGATTACCGGGCGGGAGACTTCCACCAGCACCGGGGAATGCGAATCGACCTGGTGCTGGTGACCCAGATCCTCGCCGACCGGGTGACCTACGCGCTAATCGACCGCTTCGCCCGCAAGGGCAAGCAGCCATCGGATCACGCCCCGGTGCTGGTGGATATAGACGTGTGAGCTACGCCGACTCCAGATGGTGATTGGCCAGCACGTCCAGGAGGTCGGACCCGAAGCGGGCAGCCTTGACCGGACCAAGGCCGGGAAGGCGCGTCAACTCCTCCACGGTGAGGGGCATGGCGGCGGCTACGGCGGCGAGGGTTGAATCGTGCAGGATCACGTACGCGGGCACACCGGAGGTGCGAGCGGTGGCCAGGCGCCAGGATCGGAGTGCCTCCAAGACTTCGGGATCAGCCGCCCGCGCCAGCGAGATGGCCGGGCGCTCGCAAGTAGGAGAAGTTTGGCTGAGGTGGCGTCGAGCGGGCTCCAGCAGCTCCCCAACGTAAATGATCGAGTTGTGGGGACTTCCAGCCAGAGCCGCGCAAGCTGCTTCGATGGCCTCCAGATAGGGCGATGGAGCACGCCGGGCGGCGCGCGACCCAAAGCTGCGAGTCTTCGCCCAGGAGCAGTGGAGTTCGACCTCTGCGCGGGTGAGGGCCACGTACAAGAGACGCTGCTCCTCGGCCTGGGCCGCTGGCGTGCTGGCTTGGCCGATGGGAACCAGACCCTGTTCCAGCCCGGCCACGAAGACGGTCGGCCACTCGAG
This sequence comes from Acidimicrobiales bacterium, assembly GCA_039583695.1. Classification (GTDB taxonomy): domain Bacteria; phylum Actinomycetota; class Acidimicrobiia; order Acidimicrobiales; family JAJPHD01; genus JAVKSL01. Next base: position 2,038 of record JAVKSL010000024.1, read on the forward strand.
GCCCTTTGCCCGGTGGAACGTAGCCAGCTCGACCGCGTCGCGCTCTTGCTGGGCGCCCTCGGAGCCGAGCGTCACGGCCAGCCAGGCTCTGAACCCAGCCAGCGACCCAGGCGAGTCCAGCGAGCTGTACTCGCCTGCCAATCGCAACAGGTCGGCAAGGCCGGCGCCTAGACGATTCTCGTCCCCGGACTCCGCGGGAGATCCTTGCCGGACCGCGACCGACAGGTCAGCAAGGAACCTCCCGAAGGGCCGGGTGCCGTCGCGCAAGGCCTCCTGAACGACCGGCTGGGCAAGAAATCCCTCCCCACCTCGAACCCGATGGGGAATCCCGCAACGCTGCAGTGCCTCCTCGAGCAGCCCGAGCTGAGCATTGGTGCGCACAAGCACGGCCATGTGTGACCAGGCCCTCCCCGGGGCGTGAGCCAGCCGGAGGGCGCGTGCGATCCCGGCGGCTTCGGCGTGGTCGGTCTCGTAGGCCACCAGTGACGGGATCGGTCCATCGGGCCGGTTGGCCTTGAGCGTGGTGCCAGCAGGTTTGGACCTTCGGCCGTGGGTGAGCACGGCTGAAGCAACCGCCAGCACCTGGGGGGACGAGCGCCAGTTGTCGTCCAGGTGCACCACTGTGGTTTCAGGGTGTCGCCGCGGGAGGTTGGTCAGAGCGGTGGGGTCAGCCCCGTTCCACCCGTAGATGGCCTGCCTGGAATCCCCAACCACGCACAGGTCGGTTCGCTCCCCCAGCCAAGCCCTCAGCAGGCGCTCCTGAGACGGGTTGACGTCCTGGTACTCGTCCACGAACAGGTGGCGAAAGCGCCAGCGCTGACCAGCGGCGAACGACGGGTCGGATTCCAGGGCATTAGCGCAGGACGACAGCAGGTCATCGAAGTCGATGAGCCCCCGCCTGGCCCTCTCGACCTCGTAGGCCGCGTAGAGGGAGGCAACCTCTGGTGTCGGCAGTGCTGGCTTGCGACCGGCATCGGCGGATGCGGCCGGATAGTCGGGGGGCAAGACCAGGCGAGCCTTGGCCCACTCGATCTCGCCAGCGATGTCGCCCAGCAGCCGGATCCCGCCAGCCCCATTCGGAGGGTTCCCGGAGGATTCCATGATCCGTCCCAGCAGGCCGGCCTTGCGCTCCAGCAAGGTGGGAGCGGCCTGGCCCCGATCTGCCCAGCGCTGGCGGAGCTGGGCGTAGGCGACGGAGTGAAAGGTCCCCGCGGCCACCTGGTCGCGCACGCCGAGGTCGGCCAACCTGCGCCGCAACTCACCAGCAGCCTTACGGGTGAAGGTGAGGGCGAGCACATGGGGGGCGTCTGCGCTGCCCTGGGCGATTCGCCAGGCCATGCGCCGGGTCAGGACCCGTGTCTTACCTGAGCCTGGTCCTGCCAGTATGCACAGCGGCGCCGCGTCCACGCACACGGCGTGACGCTGGGCCGCGGTGAGACCGTCGAGCAGATTGGTGCCGTCCACGCCCCTCGAACGTACTCAGTGGGTGTGACAAAGTGGTGGATGCTCGCGAACGGGCTGGTGGGGCGCCCGCTAACGCCCCTTTGTCGACAAATGACCCCGCCGAGATAGGTGAAGGCCGACGGTTGGAGTGGGCACGGCGGCTTGGCTCATCAGGGCATATTCCTCGACGGCTCAGGCCAAGCGATTGGGCATCGACAGCGCGTCCCGCACATTGATCGACTCGGCGCAGTTGCTGATGCCGACACCGCGGAGCTGGCTTTGGGTCGGCCCCGCGGTGCAGCACCACCTCGTTGGCGCTGCTCGGCAAGCGTGCCTTTCTGCGCTATGACTGGGATGACGTGGTCGAGCGAGATGCCCACGTAGCAACGGGCGTTGCGGGCGACCCATGGACGACCAGTTGCGGAGCCCGGGATGCTACCCTAACGAGGACGCGGGCGCAACGGTCGCTCGCTCCCTCCCCCGCGGGACGACAAGTGCGGGAATGTCCGGAAAGAAGGCTACCGATCCCATGTCAGACCTCGACACCCACCCGTCTCCCAGCGCCTCCCGCGCGGAGGAGCCCATGGGGACCTTCGACCCAACGGGGCTTTACCATCCGCGCCAAGTGGTCGAGGACGACCTGGGGGATATGTCCCTCGCTGACGCGATCGACGGGACTATCGTCGAGTTCGACGACGGGGACATCGTGACGGGCACAGTGGTCAAGGTGGACAAGGACGAGGTCCTGTTGGACATCGGCTTCAAGTCCGAGGGTGTCATCCCGGCGCGCGAGCTGTCGATCCGCCACGATGTGGATCCCTCCGAGATCGTCACTCTCGGCGAGCGGATCGAGGCCTTGGTCCTGCAAAAGGAGGACAAGGAGGGACGGCTGGTCCTCTCGAAGAAGCGGGCGCAGTACGAGCGGGCGTGGGGAAGCATCGAGGCCGTCAAGGCGTCGGGGGGGATCGTCAAAGGTCCGGTCATCGAGGTGGTAAAGGGGGGCCTGATCCTGGACATCGGATTGCGGGGATTCCTTCCAGCGTCGTTGGTGGAGCTGCGCAGGGTGCGAGATCTGATCCCGTATGTGGGACGGACCATCGAGGCCAAGATCATTGAGCTGGACAAGAACCGCAACAACGTGGTCCTGTCGCGCCGGGCCTGGTTGGAGGAGAACCAGCGAGAGCAGCGGGAGGAGTTCCTGGTCAACCTCAAGCCGGGTGAGGTTCGCAAGGGCACGGTCTCCTCGGTGGTCAACTTTGGGGTGTTCGTGGACCTGGGTGGCATGGACGGGCTGGTGCACGTGTCGGAGCTGTCCTGGAAGCACGTCGATCACCCGGCGTCGGTGGTAGCGGTGGGTGACGAGATCGACGTGCTGGTCTTGGACGTGGACTTGGACAAGGAGCGCATCAGCCTGTCGCTCAAGGCCACCCAGACCGATCCCTGGCAGGAGTTTGCCAATGCTCACCGGGTGGGGGAGCTGGTCTACGGTCGGGTCACCAAGCTGGTTCCGTTCGGCTCCTTCGTCCAGGTGGGCCAAGGCATCGAGGGGCTGGTGCACATCTCGGAGATGGCCACCCACCATGTCGATCTTCCTGAGCAGGTGGTCAGCCCTGGTGAGGAGCTTTGGGTCAAGATCATCGACATCGATCTCAGCCGGAGACGCATCAGCCTGTCGATCAAGCAGGCCGCGGAGGGCGGAGAGGTGGCCGCCGAGTATCGCGAGGCGTTCGGTGCGCACGCATACGACGAGCATGGCAACTACATAGGTGGGTTCGACTACGCCACAGTGGCCGCCGAGTTCACCCCCGAGACCGAGGCGCAGGCAGCCTGGGCGGCGGAATACCTGGCTGGGACAACCGAGGCCGCCGAGCGGGCGGGCGGCGAGGCAGGCGGGGACGCCGACCCGGCTCCTGCTGCTGCCGCCGCCGACCCGGCTCCTGCTGCCGCCGCCGCCGCCGACCCGGCTCCTGCCGCTGCCGACCCCGCTCCCGCCGGGGCGGAGCCTGCTGCAGTGGGGAACGAGACCTAGGGCGAGCCAGGTCTCCGGCTCCCGGGCCGCGGTATGACCACGGTCGGGCTCACCGGGGGCATCGGTTCGGGCAAATCGGCGGTATCAAAGCTGCTAGCAGGGCGAGGAGCGTTGGTGATCGATGCCGACGCCATCGCACGAGAGGTCATGGCGCCCGGTGGAGCCGCTTATCAGGGTGTTGTCGACCGGTTTGGGCGAGGCGTCCAGAGGCCCGACCGGACCCTTGACCGGACTCGCCTGGCAGACCTCGTCTTCGCCGACCCGGTCGCGATGGCTGAGCTCAACGAGATCACCCATCCGGCGGTGCGAGAGGTGATGCTGGCCAGGTGGGCCGCCGAGCCCCGGGACCGGCTGGTCGTGCTCGACATCCCGCTTTTGGCGGAGGGAGGACGGGATCGCTGGCCGCTCGACGGGGTGATGGTGGTGGACGCTCCGGTGGAGGTGGTGCTCGAGCGCCTGGTGACGCTTCGGGGGATGGATGCAGCCTCCGCCCGGGCGCGCATCGCCGCCCAGGTCAGCAGGGAGGAGCGGCTGAGCCTCGCTGACATTGTGATCGACAACTCTGGCGATCTGGTCCAGCTGTCGATGGAGGTGGACCGGGCCTGGACCTGGATCCGCGGGCTTCGCCCAAAATCTCTTTAGTAGGGCGAACCGGATTACCAGCTCAGGAGTCTGATATGCCACAACGATGCGAAGGGAAGCTCCATGAGCGCCAGACGATTTTCGAAGACCAGCTACGTGATGGGAGGGGCAGCGCTCAGTCTTGTCCTGGCTGGCGGGGCAGGGGCAGGGATCACGGCATTGGTGTTGGCGCCCGGGGCGGCGGCGACCGCATCGGCCGGCGCGTGCTCGGGCCGTCCCACCGTGACCGCGACCGGCGCGGGCACGGCCAACGGGACTCCCGACCTGTTGACCATGCAGATCGGGGTGCAGACCAGCTCATCCAGCGCGAGCGCGGCCCTGGCGGCCAATAATCAAAAGGCGCACTCACTCATAACCACGCTGGAGCAGGGGGGTGTCAAGGCCAGCGACATCCAGACCTCCAACCTGTCCATCAGCCCCAGCTACGACAGCGCCAACACGATCACCGGCTACCAGGTGGAGGACGACCTCACGGTTCGGGTTCACCAGATCGCCTCCGCTGGCTCGCTCATCGACCGCGCGGCGGCCAAGCTCGGAGACGCAGTGAGGTTCAACGGTCTGGCTTTCTCGGTCAGCGACCCGAGCGGACCCTCGGCTGCGGCGAGGGCTAGCGCGGTGAGCGTGGCGGTGGCCGAGGCCAGGGGCATGGCGGTTGCGGCTGGCTCGAGTCTGGGCGCGCTGTGCTCGATCTCCGACGCTGGTAGCTCCTCACCCCAGCCCATCGAGGGGACCCCACTGTACGCGGCTGGCTTACCTGCTCATGTCGTCATGCCCGTCCAGCCGGGGAACCAGCAGTTCAGCGCACAGGTGACGGTCAAGTATCAGCTCGGGTAGCTGTGGGGGCGTAGCCTTAGCCGATGGCTGACGACACATTGAACGACACAGGATCAGGCGAGCAGGCTGAGATCGAGCCGGCACAACCTTCCGAGCCGGCAGGCGCACACGCCTTCCGGTACCTTCCTCACCCACACATCGCCCGGCGCAAGCTGGAGGGTCCGGTCAAAGTTGCCGACCAGCTACCACGGGGCAACGCGGTGAGCCGCTTCAATGCCGCATTCGCGGTGAGAATCACCAACGCGGTCGGCTCCATGTGGTGTGCCTACATCTTTGCTGCTATCGCCTTCGTGGGGTTGCCCGGGGCGATCAAGGACGGGACGCTGGGCATCGTTCAGTGGATCGCGCAGACCTTCCTGCAGCTCGTGCTGCTGTCGATCATCATCGTGGGCCAGAACGTTCAGGCTGCGGCGTCGGACAAGCGGGCCGAGAGCACCTACCAGGACGCGGAGGCGGTCCTGCACGAGGCCATCCAGATCCAGGCCCACCTGCTGGCCCAGGACGAGAGCCTCGAGGGCTTGATGGCGCTAGTCGTGGCGATGAAGGCCGAGCCTTGAAGCGGCCGAGCCTTGAAGCGGCCGAGCCCTGAAGCGGCCGAGCCCTGAAGCGATCGCGCTCAGAGCGCTTTTCGGTGCATAACTGCAATCGCTTCGGTGGTTCGCCCGAAGCGATTGCCCTCAGAGACCTCAGCGCAGCGTCCGGCCGGTGAGGGTCAGCAGGACACCAGGGCCACGGCCTGAGCCCAGTGCCAGGTCCATGGCCAGGTGCGCCGCCGTGGCCAGCGGCGCCGCGGGCATCTCCGCGTCCACGCCAAGGGCCGCGCCCAGGTCCAGCGTATGCACCACCAGCTCGAAAGTACGGGTGGGCAGGTAGTCCGACAGGTACATCCCACCGAAGCGGGTGCTCACCACGGGGTCCTCGCCGCTGCCCGCCGCACGCTGAAGCGCAATCAGGGCGCGAGTCCGGATGACGGCGAGGGCGGTCGACGGCATCTCTCCCAGGGCCGCGCCCGCCTGCCTACCCCGCTCGGCTATCGCGTCGTGGTCAGCCCCGCTGGCCAGGGCGAAGTACTCCGCCGCGCTTGCCACCGCCACCTCGGTCGGCGGCGACGGGTCCGCCAGGCACTCCTCCACACTGAGCAGGGCCCGGCTGGTATGGCCTACCAGGTCCCGCACCGACCAGACACCGAGCCCGGGGCGCTCCCAATCTGGCGGTCCCACGCGACCCACCAGGCTGGCGAAGGCCAGGCTGGCCTGGCGAAACCCCTCGAGCACACCTGCGTCCACCGAAACCAGGCTAGAGCGACCTGGAGTGGGCACGGCGGGTGAGGCGGCATCGGGCATATTCTTTAGACAAGATGCCCAAGTTCAAGGTGGTCTCGGCCTTCGCACCGGCGGGCGACCAGCCAGCTGCGATCGAGGCGCTGTTACGAGGCGTGGAGCGGGGGGACCGCTTCCAGACCCTGCTGGGGATCACCGGGAGCGGCAAGTCGGCCACCATCGCGTGGACCATCGAGGCGGTGCAGCGGCCCACGCTCATCATCGCACCGAACAAGTCCCTGGCGGCGCAGCTGGCGAATGAGTTCCGGGAGCTCTTTCCCGAGAACCGGGTGGAGTACTTCGTGTCCTATTACGACTATTATCAGCCCGAGGCGTACATCCCCTCCAGCGACACCTACATCGAGAAGGACAGCTCGATCAACGACGAGATCGACCGCCTGCGTCACTCGGCCACCTCGGCGCTGCTCACCCGTCGGGACGTGATAGTGGTGGCGTCGGTGAGCTGCATCTACGGGATCGGCTCGCCGGTCGAGTACGCCAAGCATATGCTCGCCCTCGCCCGGGGGCAGAGCGCCGATCACCGGTCCATCCTCTCGAGGCTGGTCGAGCTGGCCTACGAGCGCAACGACGTGGCCCTCACCAGGGGCAAGTTCCGGGTCAGGGGGGACACCATCGAGATCCACGCCGCGTACGAGGAGACCGGGCTGCGCGTAGAGCTGTTCGGTGACGAGGTGGAGCGGATCAGCCGGGTGGACCTGGTGACCGGCGAGTGCCTGGAGGAGCTGTCAGAGCTGGTTATCTTCCCCGCCACCCACTACGTAGCCGGAGACGAGCGAATGCAAATGGCGATCGCCGGGATCGAGATGGAGCTCGCCGAGCGACTGAAGGCCTTCGAGTCGGAGGGCCGCCTCCTGGAAGCGCAGCGCCTCCGGATGCGGACCTCGTACGACCTGGAGATGCTGGCCGAGATCGGCTCGTGCAGCGGGGTTGAGAACTACAGTCGCCACATCGATGGGCGGGCAGCAGGGGAGCCGCCGTTCACCCTTCTGGACTTCTTTCCCGAGGACTACATGCTGGTGATGGACGAGTCCCACGTCACCGTCCCCCAGCTGCATGGCCAATACGAGGGGGATCGGTCACGAAAGGAGACCCTCATCGACCATGGGTTTCGCCTGCCGAGCGCGGCGGACAACCGGCCGTTACGCTTCGACGAGCTCTACGAGCGCATCAAGTGCTGTATTTTCATGTCGGCCACCCCCTCGCCGTATGAGATCGTCCAGTCGGCCCAAGTGGTGGAGCAGATCGTGCGCCCCACTGGGCTGGTTGACCCGGAGGTGATCGTCAAACCCACCAAAGGACAGATCGACGACCTCATAGCGGCGGTTCATACGACAGTCGCCCGGGGAGACCGGGTCCTGGTCACCACGCTCACCAAGAAGATGGCCGAGGACCTCACCGAGTACCTCTTGGAGATGGGCCTTCGGGTCCGCTACCTGCACTCCAACATCGACACCATCGAGCGCATCGAGATCATCCGGGACTTGCGCCTTGGGTCCTTCGACGTTCTGGTCGGGATCAACCTGCTGCGGGAGGGCCTGGACCTGCCCGAGGTCTCACTGGTGGCGATCCTGGACGCGGACAAGGAGGGATTCTTGCGGAGCGAGACCTCTCTGATCCAGACCATGGGCCGTGCGGCCCGAAACGTGGACGGCGCGGTGATCATGTACGCGGACCGGTTGACCGCCTCGATGGAGCGGGCGATTAGCGAGACCCAGCGGCGGAGGGGTGTCCAGCAGGCGTACAACGCCTCCCACGGGATCGACCCTCAGACCATCCGCAAGGCGGTGACCGATATTCTCGCCCACCTGCGCCCGGCGGAAGGGGCACCGGTGCCCGGTAGGGATCGCCGGTCTCGGGCGAGGGACAAGGTCCGCAGCGACTTGGCCGAGTTGCCGCGTGAGGAGCTGGAGCGGCTCATCCGCACGCTGGAGTCCGAGATGCACACCGCCGCCGCCGAGCTGCGTTTCGAGTACGCGGCCCGGCTGCGGGACGAGATCGGCGACCTCAAGGCGGAGCTACGGTCGCTGGGCTGAGCCCCCCGGCCCCCCGTCGCTGGCCCCCGGTCCTGTCCCCGGCCCCCCGGCTTAGTAGGGCTCGCGTTCGTGGCCGGGACGGACCTGCAGCAAGTTGAGATACGCCTCGGTCACGGAGGTGCGCCCGGCGACCACCCCCTCGATCTGTTCACAGATAGGGACCTCGACGCCGTAGCGGCGAGCCAGCTGCGGCACCAGGCCGGCGGTATGCACACCTTCAGCCACCTCGGTCATCTCGGCCAGTATGGCGCGCAGCTCCCGACCGCGGCCGAGCTCGAAGCCGACGTGGCGGTTGCGCGAAAGCGGGCTCATGCATGTGGCCAGCAGGTCGCCCAACCCGGCCAGGCCGGCGAAGGTGGCCGACTCACCTCCCATGGCAGTCCCAAGCCGGCTCACCTCGGCCAGCCCTCGTGCGATCACCGCCGCTCGGCTGCTGTCGCCCACGCCAAGGCCTTCCCCAATCCCCGCAGCGATGGCGATGACATTCTTGAGGGCACCTCCGACCTCTACGCCGATCACGTCGTGATTGGTGTAGACGCGGAACAGGCCCACACAGAACAGCTCCTGCAGTACCGCCGCCGCCGTGGGCTCATTGCAGGCGACCACGCTTGCGGCCGCCTTGCCCGCCATGATCTCCTGAGCCAGATTAGGTCCCGAAAGGGTCGCCGCCGGGTGTGAAGGGAGCACCGCGGCGATCACCTCGGTCATGCGCATGAGCGTCCCCCCCTCAATCCCCTTGGCGATGCTCACGACCGGAACCGAGCGTCGGAACAGCGGGGCCGCCAGCTCCAGCACCTCACGGAAGCCTTCAGACGGCACTCCCACGATCACCACATCCGCACCTTCCAGCGCGTCGGCGAGGCTGGCGGTGGCCCTGAGGGCCTCAGGTAGGGCAAAGTTGGCAAGGTACCGCGGGTTGCGATGCAACGCGCCGATCTCAGCTGCCAGGTCGGGGTCCCGGGCCCAAAGAACGGTGGGGTGCCGGGCTGCCGCGATGCTGGCCATCGTGGTCCCCCACGATCCGGCTCCGAGCACGCATACCCGCACCTCAGTGAACCTGACCGAGCAGACCCCAGAGGACCAGCCAATAGCACGCCGCGGCAGCCACAACCATCGAGTGCCACACCTCGTGATAGCCGAAGGTCTCGGGCGCCGGGTCGGGCCAACGCCTGGCCAGCACGACAGCACCTAGGGTATAGAGGAGGGCGAAGCTCCACATCAGGCCCAGCTCAACGGGGCTGAGCACGCGGAAGGCGTCCGGGAGGGTCACCAGGCCCACCCACCCAAGGACGATATACAATGCGCCGGTCAGCGGCCGGAAACGGTTGAACCCAGCCAGCTTGCCGGCTACTCCAACCGTGGCACCCGCCCAGGCGACACCCAGCACGACCGGGCTCAACTCACCGCTCACCACCAAGGCGCACCAGGGCGTGTAGCAGGCCGCGATGAACACGAAGATCGTCGCGTGGTCAGCTCGCCGCATCACCCGCCGGGCCGCGGCGCGCATCGGGATCAGGTGGTACGCCGAGCTGATGGCGAACAACAAGAGCATGCCCACGGAGCACACGGCAACCGAGCCGGTGACCCCGGACCCGACTGACCGAGCGACCAGGACCGCGCCGGCCGGCAGCGCGGCGATAGCGGCGCCAAAGTGGATCCATCCTCGCAACCTGGGTGTATCGGCCCCTCCGGTGGGTCGGGACCGATGAGCAGGCGCCCTGGTGGGGATGCTCGGGTCGCTGGTGGCGTTGGTCATGCCGTCACAGGCCCCACGAACCCACCCTAGCCCTGCTCCTGGTCAGGGCCCGGCACGCACCCTCAGGGCCCGGCACGCACCCTCAGGGCCCGGTACTGACCCTGAGTGCGCGCGTTGTCGACCGCTATCCTGAGAGCCATGCTGTTCGCCAGGCGCAGGTCTGAGCTTCCCGGTGAGGCGGATGCGCTTGCGGGGCGATCCTCGCCGGTGCGGGTGCCTGAGGCCCACCTGGTCAAGCAGACGCCACTTGTGGCGCCCTTTCCTGAGGGGACGGAGACGGCGATATTCGCGATGGGATGTTTTTGGGGGGCGGAGCGCAAGCTCTGGGAGCTGGAGGGGGTGTACACCACGGCGGTGGGTTACGCCGGTGGCTTCACGCCCAATCCGACCTACAAAGAGGTCTGCAGCGGTCAGACCGGCCACGCCGAGGCGGTGCTGGTGGTGTTCGATCCAGTGGCGCTGAGCTACGGCACGCTTCTTGGGACTTTCTGGGAGGGGCACGACCCGACTCAGGGGATGCGCCAGGGAAACGACGTCGGCACTCAGTACCGCTCAGCCATCTACACGACCAGCGATTCCCAGCAGCGGGCAGCTCGGGTCTCCAGGGATGTCTACCAGGATCTGCTGACCCAGGCTGGTCTCGGCACGATCACGACGGAGATCGCTCCCGCGGGACCGTTCTATTACGCCGAGGATTACCACCAGCAGTATCTGGCAGCCAACCCTCACGGTTACTGCGGCCTAGGCAGCACCGGAGTTGCCTGCCCGACCGGGATTGGTGTGCAACAGCTCGACTGAGGCGTCGGCGGGCCCAGCGGTGCCCGACCCATCAGCAGGGGCCCAGCAAGGCTTTAGGAGAAATCGAGTCCCGTGCTCCTCATCTCCGTGCCCACGAACCCGATGCGCTCGCAGACTGGTGAGATCAGTCGAGCGGGTTAGAGTGGGCAACCTGTATGCGAGCCACAGCTGAGCCCCTCGAGGGCAACAAGGTAAAGCTCTCGGTCACGCTTGACGACGAGGAGATGGCGAGGGCGCTTGACTCCGCCCTGTCGAAGATGGCGAAGGAGGCGCGAGTACCGGGATTCCGGCCTGGCAAGGTGCCACGTCAGATCCTCCAGGCCAGAGTGGGTGTCGCGGCGATCCGCCAGGCTGCGATCAACGATGTGCTCCCTGACTACTATGCCCAGGCACTGGCCGAGACTGATGTGGATCCGATAGCGCAGCCCCAGATCGACGTCACCGAGGGCGAGGAGTCTGGTCCGGTGACCTTCGACGCCACAGTTGAGGTACGTCCCAAGGTTGCGATCATCGGATATGAGGGTCTGGCAGTGACCCTGCCCACCCTCGCGGTCGAGGACGCCGATGTCGACGCGCAGGTAGACGCGATGCGCGCCCAGTCGGCAGAGCTGGCCGTGGTGGACCGTCCTGCTGCCGATACAGACCACGTGACCATAAACGTCAAGACGACTCGCGCAGGAGAGCCGGTGGAGGGATTCAGCTTCGATGAGCTGTCCTACGAGGTGGGGAGCGCCAGCATCGTCGCGGAGCTGGACCCCCAGCTCCGGGGGCTCAGTGCAGGTGACAGCGTTACCTTCGACGCGGAGGTGGCTGGGTCTGTCGCCACCGTCGAGATCCTGGTCAAGGACGTCCGGGAGAGGGTCCTTCCTGAAGCTGACGACGCCTGGGCTGCTCGGGCGTCCGAGTTCGAGACCTTAGAGGAGCTGCGGGCACACCTGCGGCGCCGGTTGAGGGAGATAAGACGGGAGCGGGCCCGCCAGTCAGTGCGGGACCTGGCGCTCGACGCCCTGGTTCAGCTGGTGACCGAAGAGCCGCCCGAGGCGCTTTTTAGCGCTGAGCTCGAGCGCCGGATACAGGATTTTGGCCAACACCTCGACAGCCTGAAGATGGACTTGCCGAGATACCTTTCGAGAGCGGCCATTACCCAGGACCAACTTTTGGAGGGCCTGCGTCAGAGGGCGTTCCTGGCCGTCAAGTCGGACCTGGCGCTGCGGGCGCTCATCGACGCAGAGTCGATAAAGATCACCGAGGAGGACCTGGAGGCCGAGCTGGCTGCCCTGGCGAAGCACCTCAAGCAGGACCCGAAGCACCTCAGGCAGACTCTGGAGCAATCTAACCAGCTTGGGGCGGTGCGGGCGGACGTGCGCAAGGCCAGGGCCCTCGACTGGCTGGCAGAGCGGGTCGAGCTGCGTGACGAGGAGGGCCGGCCGGTGGACCGGGCTGACCTGCTCCCGCCGCCCGCCGAGCCCGAGCCTGCCGAGCCCGCCGCAGCCGAGCCCGAGCCCGCCGCAGCCGAGCCCGAGCCCGCCGCAGCCGAGCCCGAGCCCGAGGAGGAACCCGCATGACGCTCCAACCTGTTTACAACTACATGGTGCCGACGGTCATCGAGTCCAGCACCAGGGGGGACCGAGCGTACGACCTGTTCTCCCGCCTTCTCCGGGAGCGGATCATCTTCCTGGGTACTCCTATCGACGACACGGTGGCGAACCTCGTCTGCGCCCAGATGCTGTTCCTCGAATCCGAGGATGCGGACAAAGAGATCAGCCTCTACATCAACTCACCTGGCGGTGATATCACCGCCCTGTTCGCCATCTATGACACGATGAAGTTCATCAAGAGCGACATCTCCACCTTTTGCTATGGTCAGGCGGCTTCGGCGGCGGCGGTGCTGCTGGCGGCGGGGACTGTGGGCAAGCGCTTCGCCCTTCCCCACGCCCGGGTCCTCATCCACCAGCCCTACGGTGGCGCTGCAGGCCAGGCGACTGACATCGAGCTGCAGGCCAAGGAGATCCTGCGCATGAGGGACCTGCTCAACCAGCTACTGGCCACAGACACCGGCCAACCGGTCGAGAAGGTGTCCAAGGACACCGACAGGGACTTTATCATGAGCGCCGCGGAGGCCAAGGAGTACGGGATCATCGACGAGGTCATCAGCTCTCGCGACCTCGCGATCCTACCGGTTGTAGCAGGTGTGGCCTAGGACACGGGGGAGACGTCGTGGCAAAGTTCGGGGATGGGAACGAGCTGGTCAAGTGCAGCTTCTGCGGAAAGTCGCAGAAGCAGGTAAAAAAGCTGATCGCTGGTCCAGGTGTCTACATCTGTGACGAGTGCATCGACTTGTGCAACGACATCATCGAGGAGGAGCGCTCGGACACCACCAAGGTCGGCTTCGAGGAGCTACCCAAGCCACGAGAGATCTGTGAGTTCCTCAACGACTATGTGATTGGCCAGGACTACGCCAAGAAGATTCTGGCAGTGGCGGTCTACAACCATTACAAGCGTATCCAGGCCGGCAACGCCCACGAGGGAGACGTGGAGCTGTCCAAGTCCAACGTCTTGCTGCTGGGCCACACTGGTTGTGGCAAGACCCTGCTGGCGCAGACCCTGGCCCGGATGCTCAACGTTCCCTTCGCGATAGCCGACGCCACCGCTCTCACCGAGGCTGGCTACGTGGGTGAGGATGTCGAGAACATCCTGCTCAAGCTGATCCAGGCGGCTGACTACGACGTCAAGAAGGCCGAGACCGGGATCATCTACATCGACGAGATCGACAAGATCGCCCGCAAGAGCGAGAATCCGTCGATAACCCGGGATGTGTCCGGTGAGGGAGTGCAGCAGGCCCTTCTCAAGATCCTCGAGGGCACGACGGCATCGGTGCCTCCCCAGGGGGGGCGCAAGCATCCCCACCAGGAGTTCATCCAGATCGACACCACCAACATCCTGTTCATATGCGGGGGCGCTTTCGCCGGTCTGGACAAGATCATCCAAGCCAGGGTGGGTCGCCGAGGCATCGGCTTCAGAGCGGAGGTGCGCCGGAGCGAAGACGCGGACAACGGGGAGAGCTTGCGCCAGGTCCTCCCTCAGGACCTGCTCAAGTTTGGCTTGATACCGGAGTTCGTGGGTCGTCTCCACGTCATCGGCGCGGTGTCCAACTTGGATCAGGAGGCTTTGGTGCGGATCCTCGTGGAGCCCAAGAATGCGCTGGTCAAGCAGTACCGGCGGGTGTTCGACCTGGACCAGGTGGATCTGGAGCTGACCGAGGACGCCCTCGAGGCCGTGGCTGAGCAGGCGCTGTTGCGGGGGACAGGCGCTCGCGGGCTCCGAGCGATCCTCGAGGAGGTGCTCTTGGAGCAGATGTACGATCTACCCAGCCGAACTGATGTGGGGCGCTGTGTCATCGACCGCTCGGTGGTGTTGGATCGGGTGAACCCGACCCTGATCCCCAGGGGGGCGGCAAAGCTGGATAGGCCCCGAAGAGCCGCCTCCTGAGCGCCTCGCGCCGTGGCTGGGACCGTGAGGCGGCGGTCGCCTGGTTGGAGGGGCACGTCAACTTCGAGGCGTTGAGCTCAGGGACGTGCCCAGGTCCAGAGACGGTCGCTGAAGCGTCCGGCGTGACAACCCTCGCCCGCCCGACCCTTGCCCGCACGGCCGAGCTGGTCGGGCTTCTCGGGAACCCCGAGTCGGCCTACCCGGTCATCCACGTCACCGGCACGAACGGCAAGGGCTCCACGGTTGCCATGCTGAGCTGCCTCCTCAGGGCTCGGGGGCTGCGCGTGGGGACATACACCAGCCCTGACCTGGAGTCACTGAACGAGCGGATGGCCATCGCCGGGGAGCCAATCGGTGACGAAGCCTTGGCGGAGGTGCTGGCCTCGGTGGCCGATGCTGCTGAGGCCATGGCGGGAGGACCTCCGTCTCGATTCGAGATCCTCACTGCGGCCGCGCTGGCTTGGTTCTGTGACGAGGCCGTCGACGCGGCTGTGGTGGAAGTGGGCATGGGCGGGCGCCATGACGCCACCAACGTGGTGCACGGCCAGGTCGCGGTGGTCACCAACGTGAGCCTTGACCATGTGGAGGTGATGGGTCCGACGACCACGGAGATCGCCCGGGAGAAGTCCGGGATCGTGAAACCCGGATCGACAGTGGTCCTGGGCGACCTCGACCCGGGGCTGCTCGAGGTCTTTCGCGCTGCTGGAGAAGCTCGGTGCTGGATCATGGGCGCCGACTTTGCCTGCGAGTCGACCCGCATCGCTCATGGAGGGCGGGTATTGGACCTGGTCACCCCTGGGGCGCGCTACCCCGACATCTTTCTCCCGCTCCACGGGGCTCACCAGGGTCTGAACGCGGCGTGTGCCCTGGCTGCCACAGAGGCCTTTTTCGATGCTCCGCTGCACCCCGACGTGGTGGCCGAGGGGTTTGCGGCAGTGACGGTCCCCGGGCGGATGGAGGTGCTGGCGCGTCACCCCTTGTGCATCCTCGATGGGGCACACAACCCGGCTGGCATGAGGGCGGCAGCCGCAACCCTTGCCGAGGAGTTCGCGCCGGTCCGGCGTTGGGTAGTGGTGATGGGACTCCTGGACGGCAGGGACCCGGCCGAGATGCTCGGCGAGCTGGCGAGCGTCCACGTGGGGAACGTGATCGCGTGCGCCCCGGCCACGCCTCGGGCGGCGCGCCCGAGGTGCCTGGCTGCGGCCGGGACGGCTCTCGGCATCGAATCCGAGGTGGCGGCCACGGTGAGCCTGGCGCTCGAGCGGGCAGAGCAGCTCGTGGCGAGCGACGAGGGCATCGTGGTCACCGGGTCTCTCTACCTGGTCGGCGCCGCCAGGACTATCTTGCTGGGGCGGCTGGCGCCCCCGGGCTCCTCGACATGAACCTTCGACCACCCTTCCCAGAAAGCTGCTCCCTGGTTCACCCAGCCGTTAGGGTTACAGCCCTCATGGACCGATCCCTGGTTATTTGCAAGCCTGACGCCGTCGAGCGCGGCCTGGCAGGCGAGATCCTGCGCAGGCTCGAGGCCAAGGGCCTGAAGCTGGTGGCAGTCGAGCTGGCCGTCATCGACCCCGAGCTGGCCGCCCGACTGTATGCCGAGCACGCCGAGAGGGGATTCTATGCTTCGCTGGTCTCCTTCATTGGCCGCTCGCCCTCGCTGATCTGTGTCGTGGAAGGCCCGGAGGACACCTGGGCCATCGTGAGGCGGCTCATGGGCGCCACCAACCCCGCCCTAGCCGAGCCCGGCACCATCCGGGGTGACCTGGCGTGCAGCGTGGCCGAGAACATGGTGCACGGGTCGGACTCGGGTTCGGCAGCCAAGCGGGAGATTGCAATATTCTTTCCAGATCTGGGGTAGACCATACCTGTCATGTAGTAGCGTGGTGCCAGTGTCGTTCAGCATAGGGACCTCCAGCCGCCTGAGGAGGCATGCGTAGCATGGGTGACAACCTGTTCTCCTCCTTCCGGGGTCGTGACATGGCCGTGGACCTTGGGACTGCCAACACCTTGGTCTACGTTCGGGGCCGCGGGATAGTGCTCAACGAGCCGTCCGTGGTGGCGGTCAACGTACGGGATGGCCGACCGCTGGCGGTGGGCATCGAGGCCAAGCGCATGATCGGACGGACCCCTGGCCACATCCAGGCCATTCGACCGCTGAAGGACGGGGTGATCGCGGACTTCGAGATCTGCGAGAAGATGCTCAGGTATTTCATCCAGCGGGTTCACCAGCGGCACTTCGCCCGGCCTCGCATGATCATCTGCGTTCCTTCGGGCATCACCGGGGTCGAGCAGCGCGCCGTGCAAGAGGCTGCCGAGGTGGCGGGTGCGCGTAAGCCGGTCTACATCATCGAAGAGCCCATGGCCGCGGCGATTGGCGCCGGGCTGCCAGTGCATGAGCCCACCGGGAACATGGTGGTGGACATCGGAGGTGGGACCACCGAGGTGGCGGTCATCTCGCTGGGAGGTATCGTCACCAGCCAGTCGATCCGTATCGGCGGGGACGAGCTGGATGAGGCGATCATCACCTACATCAAGAAGGAGTACAGCTTGGCGCTCGGGGAGCGGACCTCTGAGGAGATCAAGATCGCCTTGGGGTCTGCGTGTGCCCTCGAGGAGGAGCTGCACGCCGAGATCCGGGGGCGCGACCTGATCACCGGGCTGCCCAAGACCATCGTCACCTCCACGGAGGAGATTCGCCACGCCCTCGAGGAGCCGCTCTCGGCGATCGTGGACGCGGTCAAGGTGACCCTGGACAAGACCCCCCCGGAGCTGGCAGCGGACATCATGGAGCAGGGGATCGTGCTCACGGGCGGTGGGGCCATGCTGCACGGGCTCGACGTGAGGCTTTCGCAGGAGACCGGGATGCCGATCCTCGTCGCCAAGAACCCATTGCACTCGGTGGTGATTGGCAGCGGCCAGTGTTTGGAGGAGTTTGAGGCGCTCAAGCAGGTCCTGATCTCTTCCGGCTCTCGCTGAGGGTCCCTCTGCCAGGTGGCACTGTCCCGGCGAACGTCTCGCCCGCGCTTCACCCTGTTGGTCTTGACGCTGGCGTCGATCACAGTCATCACCCTGTCTTTTCGGGGCGGCACGACGGGGTGGCTGGGAGGCGTAAGGGGCGTAGCCACCGACGTGTTCAGCCCGATCCAGTCAGCTGCAGGCGCTGTGCTCGGGCCGATTGGGAGCTTCTTCGAGGGCGCGGCCAACTTCGGCTCGCTCAAGTCAGAAAACGCCAAGCTCCGGGCTGAAGTTGCCAGGCTCAAGGCGACCAGTGCCGCGGCGAGCGTCACCAAATCCCAGCTTGCCGCCCTGGCAGCCCAGGATCATCTGAGCTTTGCTCCCAATCTGGCACACGTCGTCACCCAGGTCGTGACTGGCTCCGCCTCGAACTTCCAGGACACGATACAGCTCAACAGGGGCTCGGGGGCAGGCATACGGGTGGGGATGCCCGCAGTATCAGGGACCGGGCTGGTTGGTACTGTGGTCCAAGTGGCCGCAGACCGCTCTACTGTGTTGCCCCTCACCGCCCCTACATCCAGCGTGGGAGTCTTGTACACCGCCAAGGGCACCTCGACGGGGCTGGCCCTGGCTACCGGCCAGGGGGCGGGAAAGCCGCTGTCGGTGTCGTTGATCGCTCCCGGGACCGTATTGTTCAAGGACGAGGAGATGGTGACCAGTGGGGCATCGGGGAGCCCCTACCCGCTGGGCATCCCGGTGGGGACGGTGTCCAGCGCCAGCCAATCCCCGGGCTCGCAGAGCGAGACGGTGACCCTCACCCCGATTGTCCACCCGAGTCAGCTGGAGTTCGTGAGCATCTTGTTGTTCAAGCCATCGGCGGTGGTCCCGTGATCTCTTATGGGACCCACGTCGGTGCTGGGTCGGCGGTTGTGGGGCCTTCATCGGCCGGGCAAGGGGGCGCCTACCGGCTGTTCCTGGTGGCGATCACCACCTTCGTGGTGCAGCACTGCATCTTCAGCGCGCTGCGAATCCACGGCGCCCAGCCCGATCTCATGCTGGGCTTGGTCGTGCTGGTGGCCCTTGACGGGGGACCCCGTCGTGGGGCGCTGTTCGGCTTTGCCGTTGGGCTGGGGGTCGATCTGTTCGTGATGACGCCGTTTGGGCTCAGCGCGCTCACGTTCACCCTTGTTGGGTACGCGGTGGGCCAGCTCCGGGGGGCCCTGGCGGGGGAGGAC
Source organism: Acidimicrobiales bacterium (assembly GCA_039583695.1). Classification (GTDB taxonomy): domain Bacteria; phylum Actinomycetota; class Acidimicrobiia; order Acidimicrobiales; family JAJPHD01; genus JAVKSL01. Next base: position 20,592 of record JAVKSL010000024.1, read on the forward strand.
GGGGCCTTGGTCACCACGGCGGTCGCGGCTGGCGGCGCCATCGTGGGCACCCTTGGCTACGCTCTCCTCCTGGTGATCGCGGGCGGCGCGGTCTACGGGCTGGGTTGGATCGTCCTGACTGTCGCCCTGGTCAACACGATCTTGGCAGTGCCGACCTCCAGGGTGGTCCGCTGGGCTTCTGGGTCCCGCTCCGGGGGCGCCCGCTCGCGAAGCCGACCTGGACTCCGGGGCGCCTGGCGATGAGCCGGCGTAGCAGCCTTCACCTGGCGTCCAGACGCTCTCGTGCTGCGTGGCGGAGGCGCTGGCAGGGGGGCGCCACCAGAGGTCGGGCGGGTTTGGGCTTGTCCAGCTTGGTCAGGAGGACCTCGGCCTCGAGGCGCCGCTCAGCCGCCCGGCGCCCGAAACGGACCCCGGCCCAGTCGTCCAGGCTGCGCCTGGGGTTGGTGGGGGCGGTGATAGGGGTCCTGTTCCTGGCCATGGTGGCCAGGCTCTACTCCCTCCAAGTGCTGAACGCCCCCACCTACGCCAAGGCTGCCACTACCAACCAGGTGCGAGACGTGAGCGTAGCGCCGCCACGGGGCAACATCGTGGTCCGCTCGGGCGTCCCAATCGTTGGAAATACCACCACCGAGGCGGTCACCCTCTCGCTCTATGTCGCTGGCCAGCACCCAGGAGTCATCGGACGTTTGGCCAAGGTGCTGCACATGACCCCGGCGGCGGTGAGTGGAGCACTGCACAACAACCAGTTCAGCAAATACGTGCCGGTGCCCATCGCCACCAACGTGTCGAAGGATGTCATCGTGTACATCGCCGAGCACGCCTCCGAGTTCCCTGGGGTTACGGCCGAGCCTACATCGGAGCTGACCTATCCTGAGGGCGCTCTCGCCGCCCAGGTGCTTGGCTACGTAGGCCCCATCAGCTCCTCCGAGCTCTCCCAGCCCCAGTTCAAGGGATATGCGGCCGGCGATCTGGTGGGTCAGGCCGGGATCGAGGGAGAGTACAACAACTACCTGTTCGGCGGCCCGGGCGTCACCCAACTGTCGGTGAACAGCAGTGGGGCCGTGGTGGGGACACTGTCCACCAAGCCCCCCACCCCGGGCGACACTGTCCAGCTCAACATGGACCTCGGTCTGCAGAAGACGCTGCAGGCCGACCTGGCCAGCCAGATCCTGAAGGTGAGGGGCACCTACATCCCTGGATCCCCTGGAACTGGAATTGCTGCAGCCCCTGGCGGGGCAGCGGTGGTCATGGACCCGCAGGACGGTCATGTGCTGGCCATGGCCTCGTACCCCAGCTACAACCCGACCGAGTGGGTGGGCGGGATAAGCCAGGCCCAGCTGAACGCCCTGTATGCCCCCGGTGCCGACCAACCTTTGCTCAACCGAGCCATCCAGGGCCTTTACACGCCTGGGTCCACCTTCAAGCTGGCCACGGCCACGGCGGCCCTCAACGACGGCCTCATAACGCCGAGCTTCACCTTTGACGACGCAACCGCCTCCTTCACCGTTCCCCACTGCACCGGGGGCACGTGCACCTTCTACGACACCGCGTCTCCACCGCAAGGGGTGATCGACGTGACCCAGGCGATCTCGGCCTCGGACGACCCGTTCTTCTACAACCTCGGCTATCAGTTCTACGCAGCCTATGAGAAGGATGGTCAGTACGGCTTCACCCCCATCCAGCAGACCGCCAACTCCTACAGCCTGGGTGCGGGGACCGGGATCGACCTGCCCGGCGAGCAGACTGGGTTCATCGACAGCTACGCCGCCGATCAGCGTCTCTGCGCTCAGGATCCGAAGGGGTACAACTGTCCTGCCGCCTGGTACGCGGGGAACAACGTGGAGATGGCATTCGGGCAGGGGGCGACCCTGGTCACGCCCATCGAGATTGCCGACGCCTATGCGACATTTGCCAATGGCGGTACCCGTTACCAGCCGGAGATGGTCGCGAGCGTCGTAAATCCCGAGGGCAAGGTGGTGAAGACATTCCCGCCCGTGGTGACCGGGCACGTTCCCATGTCCGCAGCCAACCACGCAGCCATGCTGGCTGGCTTCATCGGCGCCGTGCAAAGTCCGAAAGGCACGGCATACTACCCATTCCAAGGGTTCAACTTCTCCAAGCTGGACGTGGCTGGCAAGACCGGCACGTCCAGCGTGACGAATCAGGTCCCCAACTCACTGTTCGTCGCCTTTGCCGGGGCGGACATCAACAACCCCCAGTACGTCGTGGCTGTTGTGATCCAACAGGCCGGCTATGGGGAGGCGGACGCTGCCCCGGTTGCCCGCAGGGTCCTGCAGTACCTCATGAACCACCCCCCCGGTCCGATCACTCCTCCGAAGCCATCACCGGTGCTGATCCCCGAGCTGGCGCCCCTGAAGCCGTGCACCACTTCGACTTCCACCACCTCGACTTCCACTCCGAGCACGAACAGCTCCACATCGACCACGAGCACGACCACGAGCAATTCCACATTGACCACCCTCGGGGCCACCAATAGCACGCTGCCCGGCTCCACGACCACGACGACCGACTGCGCCCCGACCACGACCACGACGTCGAGCACCGCTACGACACCCGCCACCACCGCCACCACCGCCATCACCGCCACCACCGCCACCACCGCCATCACCGCCATCACCGCCACCACTGCCACCACTGCCACCACTGCCACCACTGCCACCACTGCCACCACTGCCACCACCGCCACCACCGCCACCACCGCCACGAGGAGTACCACTGCCAGCGTTACCACGACGAGCACGCCTAACACCACCGCCACGACGGGCACCACCGCCACCACCGCCACGACGGGCACCACCGCCACCAGCGGCGTGGCGGCGGCCAGGCCAAGCACCACGGCCCGAGCGTCCCCATGACCCAAGCACGCCCCGGCTGCTCGGCGGGGGCTAGGCTGGCCTCAGTGAGTTGCTGCCGCACCGTCGCCCTTGGTGGATCGGCGTCACCTTCTCATACCAGTTCAGATATCGCGCGTGCGCGACGGCGCCATGTGGGCTTGGTCCGCTGGCGTGACGGACGCGCAGCCCGCCCCACTTGCACCGACGGATGGCCTCGTGGTCCGTACCGACCACCGGACCAGGTTGGATTGTCTCCGATCTTGGCCAGCCGACCAGGTGCATGGGCGGCCGCCTCGACCGACCCCGGCTATGCCCGGGTCGGTAGAAGGGACCACTTCAATGACCGACTCCAGTACCGGGCCCGGCCATGCCACTGGTGACCTCTCGGCAGTCGTAGGCCGCGCTCGGGGGGCAAGCCCCCCGGCCGGCCCCCCGAGCGCGGCCCCGAGCACCCCCCCAGATCGTGACCGCACCCGGGGGGGCAGGCCTGCCTCCGGTGCCAGCCGCCGGCGACGCCGTGGATCGAGGGGAGGAGCTGGGCGACGGGTCCAACCGCGTTCGAAAGCTACGCCCGAAGAGCCTGCCAAGACGGCAAGATCCTCCGGCTCCTTCCCCACGGGTGACAGCCTCGGGACGAGACCTGTAACCGCGCCCACCGCCGGCGGTGCCACCACGACCGTGGCCGTTGGCGGCATCCCCTCCAAGTCCAGCCATCCCAGCATCGGCGAGAGCTCGGGTGGGCGGCATCGCGGGCGCTACTTGATGTGTGTCCACGTCAGGCCCGATGTCACCCAGATTGCCATCCTGGAGGGTCGCACGCTCATTGAGCACCACGTGTCCAGGCGTCAGGACATCGACAACGAGATCGACGGCAATATCTACCTCGGGAGGGTCGAGGCCGTGCTGCCAGGCATGGAGGCGGCGTTCATCGACATCGGAACCGCCAAGAACGCAGTGCTCTATCGCAGTGATATCCATTGGACGCCGGCCAGTGACGACCGAGACGAGATTGACCGCGATGATCTGCTCAACGACGGAGGCACCCAGTCATCGACCGAGCAGCCACGGATCGAGCAGCTCTTGCGGTCGGGCCAGAAGATCGTGTGCCAGGTGACCAAGAATCCCATCAGTGCCAAGGGTGCCAGGCTCACCCAGGCGGTGTCGATACCCGGACGTTTCGTGGTGCTGGTCCCGAATGCCTCCACCAACGGCATCTCCAAGCGACTGACCGACGACGAGCGCAAACGCCTGCGTGGGATCCTTGACCAGGTTCGTCCAGCCGCTCATGGCCTGATCGTGCGCACCGCTGCCGAAGGGGTGACCTCGGTGGAGCTCGAGCGGGACATCGCCCATCTGGTGCGGATATGGGACGCCATCGAGGCACGGGCGGCCAAGGCCGTCGCGCCAGCGCTGCTCCACGCCGAGCTCGACGCGACGGTCCGGGTGATCCGCGAGGAGCTGAATCACGAGTTTCGAGGGGTGATCATCGACGACTCGGAGTTGTGTGCACAGGTGCGAAGCTACGTCTCTGGTATCGACCCCGGCCTGGCGGAGCGGGTGAGGCTGCACGACCCCGCCGATCCGCTGCCGATATTCGAGCGCTACCACATCGAGGAGCAGCTGCACCGCGCTCTGGATCGCAAGGTGTGGCTGCCCTCGGGGGGCTCGCTCATCATCGAGCGGACCGAAGCCCTTACTGTCATCGACGTCAACACGGCCAAGAACGTCGGCATCTCGAACCTCGAAGAGACCGTATTTCGCAATAACCTCGAGGCGGCAGACGAGATAGCCCGCCAGCTCCGACTCCGGGACATCGGGGGGATCATCGTCATCGACTTCATCGACATGGAGGTCAAGGCCAACCGGGACCAGCTGGTGGCGACGCTGCGCACCGCTCTCGACCGGGACAAGACTCGCACCCAGGTGTTCTCTATCTCCGAGCTCGGTCTGGTCGAGATGACACGCAAACGGGTGTCTGGCGGGATGGTCGAGGCGATGTCCCGCATCTGCCCGACCTGCGGTGGAAGGGGCGTGGTCGTGAGGGACGGTTTGGCCCAGGACCCGAGGCCTGCCGGGACCATGTAGCATGGCCAGCCTATGTACGCCGTGATCAGCACAGGGGGCAAGCAGGAGAAGGTGGGCGTCGGCCAGCGTCTCGACGTGGAACGCCTGGGTCGCGAAGTCGGCGACGAGGTGAGCTTCACCCCGGTGCTCTTGGTGGATGGCGCCACGGTCCTAGCCGGGAGCAACTCGCTGGTTGGGTCGGTTGTCTCAGCAAAGGTTGTGGGCGAGGCAGCTGGACCCAAGATCAACGGCTTCACCTACAAGCCCAAGTCCAACAACCGTCGCCGGTGGGGCCACCGCCAGCACTACACGACCATCGAGGTCACCGGCATCAGCCGGGGCCAGGAATAGGAGGCGACGACATGTCCAAGACCAAGGGAGGCGGCTCAACCCGCAACGGCCGTGACTCGAACGCCCAGCGCCTGGGGGTCAAGTGCTTCGACGGCACCGCCGTGCGGGCGGGGGCGATCATCGTGCGCCAGCGGGGCACCCACTTCCACCCGGGGATCAATGTAGGGCGCGGCGGGGACGACACCTTGTTCGCCACCGCCGAGGGGCACGTCAAGTTTGGCTATCGCAAAGGACGCAAGCTGGTCGACGTGCTGGACGTCCCGCCGGGCTGAGGCCCTGGGTGGGCGCGCTGGTGGGTGTGCGCGGGCGCGGGTGCGGGTGCTGGAAAGGTGTGGTCTATATTCCTCGAGGTTAGACCAAGGCGGCGAGGACTGATTCGGCGGACGAAGCCTGATGGTCTCCAGGGCTGGCCTCGACGCCCAGCCAGGTGACGACGCCGTCCTCGACGATCGCTGCGTAGCGCTTCGAGCGGGTGCCGAGTCCGTGGGCGGGGATCTCGACCTCCATACCCATCGCCCGGGCGAAGTCTCCGGCGCCGTCGGCCAGCATGACCACGTCCTCGCCGACACCTTGGGCTTGCCCCCAAGCGGCCATGACAAAAGCGTCGTTGACAGCGGTGCATGCGATCACATCCACGCCCTTGGCCTTCAGCTCCTCGGCTCGCAGCACGAATCCGGGAAGGTGGGCGTCGGAGCAGGTGGGGGTGAACGCGCCCGGGACCCCGAACAGGACGACCCGACCGTGGCCAAGGGCCTCGGCGGTCGTCACCGGGATCCCCCCGTTTGCGGCTCGGAGCACGCTCACATCGGGAATCGGCTCGCCGGTTGCGATGGTCATGTGGTGATCCTCCAGTGGTTGGGTGCCAAACGGCAGTGATCCCCACCCTAGGCTGGGCGGTCGTGTCAGGATTCGTCGACGAGGCGCAGCTGCATGTGAAGGCAGGAGATGGCGGCGCGGGGTCCGTGTCGTTCCGGCGAGAGGCGCATGTGAGCCGGGGTGGTCCCGATGGTGGTGACGGGGGCAGTGGCGGTGATGTGTGGCTCGGAACCTCGACCCGGCTGGCTTCCCTGCTCAGCTTCAAGGACCATCCCCACCGGAGGGCGGGGTCTGGTACCCACGGCAAGGGGAAGGGCAGGAACGGGGCCAACGGCGCGGACGTGGTGGTGGAGGTGCCGGAGGGGACCGTGGTGAGGTCGCTCGCAGGTGACGTTCTGGCGGATCTAGCCGGGCCGGGGGCGCGCTGGCGGGCGGCGGAAGGCGGGAGGGGTGGGAGGGGAAATGCATCGTTTCTGTCCAACCGCTACAGAGCCCCGAGCTTTGCCGAGCAAGGCGAGGTGGGGGAGGAGCACTGGTTCAATCTCGAGCTCAAGCTGATGGCCGACGTGGCTCTGGTGGGCCTGCCGAACGCCGGCAAGTCCACCTTGATCTCGCGGGTCTCGGCGGCCAAGCCCAAGATTGCCGACTACCCCTTCACCACCTTGGTGCCGCACCTCGGAGTGGTCCGGGTTGGCGAGGTAGAGCTGGTGATGGCGGACATCCCGGGCCTGATCGAAGGCGCCGCGGATGGCCGGGGCCTGGGGCACCGATTCCTGCGTCACGTCGAGCGGGCGCGGGCGCTGATCGTGCTGGTGGACCTCGACCCCTCCTGTGCCATCCCACCGAGCGAGCAGGAGCGGGTGCTGGTCGACGAGCTGGGCAAGTATAAGGCTGAGCTGGCTGAGCGTCCGCGGATCGTGGTGGGGGCCAAGGCCGATCTGGAGGCCACCCCCGCCGCGCCGGCCGCCACCCCAGCCACGCCCGCCACGCCGGCCGCCGATCTCACCACGATGCTGCGCATCTCGGCGGCTACCGGTGCCGGGCTCGACTCGTTCCTGGGGGCAGTTGCCGACCTGGTCTTGCGGGCACGCTCGACGGCGCCCTTGAACGCCCAGGCCGAGGCCGTCGTGGTTCACCGGCCTCGGCCTGAGGGAGTCCAAGTCACCCGTGATCGGTCAGGGGACTGGTTCGTGTCGGGGCGCTCGGCCGAACGTGCAGTCGCGGTCAGTGACATCAACGATCCCGGTGCCCTGGTGCACGTCCAAAGGCGGCTCCGGCGCCTGGGGGTCGATCGTGCCCTGGCCCGCGCCGGCGCCCACAAGGGGGACCTGGTCCACGTCGGCGAGCTCAGCTTCACTTACGAGCATGACACCTGAGTCATGATCGTCGTAGCCAAGGTCGGGACCTCTTCCATCACCGACTCCGCTGGTGAGATCGACCACGCAGCCATCGCCAAGCTGTGCGCGGAGGTGGTGAGCCTTCGGGCTGCGGGGCACTCGGTGGTGCTGGTGACCTCTGGCGCCATCGTGGCCGGGTTGGCTCCCCTTGGACTGGCACTCCGCCGCCCGAGCGACCTGGCCACGCTTCAGGCTGTGTCCGCCGTGGGCCAAAGCCGCCTGATGCGGGTTTACGACGAAGCCCTCGCCGCTCACGGTGTGCTCGGGGGCCAGATCCTCCTGGCCCCGCATGACTTCGTGGATCGTCAGCAGTACCTCCACGCACGCCAGACCCTCACCCGCCTGCTCGAGCTTGGGGTGGTGCCGGTGGTGAACGAGAACGATGCGGTGGCAGACGACGAGATCCGCTTTGGCGACAACGACCGCCTTGCTGCGCTCGTTGCTCACCTGATCGGCGCCGAGCTCCTGGTGCTGCTCACCGACACACCAGGGCTGCTAAGCGGGGACCCCGCCCTTGACCAGCGGGCCTCGCTGATCGAGGAGGTGCTCGAGGTGGACCGCGAGCTGGAGGCGCTGGCTGGCGGGTCAGGCAGTCCGGGGGGAAGTGGCGGCATGGCGTCCAAGCTGGCGGCAGCCAAGATGGCCGCGTGGTCCGGCATCCGCGCTGTGATAGCCGCGGCCGAGCGCCCGGGTGTACTTGCCCAGGCGGTGGCGGGCGAGGCAGGCGTGGGGACGGTTGTCTGGCCCAGGAATCGTCGCTTGAGCGCTCGCAAGGTCTGGATCGCCTTCGCGGTTCCCTCTCAGGGCATGCTCACCGTCGACGACGGAGCTCGCCGCGCCCTCGTCGAAGGTGGTAGGTCCCTGCTGCCAGCGGGCGTGTTGGAGGTGCGTGGCACCTTCACGCCCGGTGATGCCGTGGAGATCGGCGACCTTGGCGGGATGGTGTTTGCCAAGGGCCTGATCCGGCATCCATCCGGACCGTTGGCAGGCTGGGCTGGCCTGCAGACCGGCGACCTTCCTCCCGAGGTGCCCCTCGAGGTTGTCCACCGCGACGATCTGGTCCTGCTGGTATGAGCGGCTCTGTGTCGGGTTCCGACGTAGAGCAGCGGGCCTAGCTGGCGCACTATGATCAAGGTGACGGGCCAACGCCAAGCCCGCGGGCCGACCAGCTGGTGCCGCGGCGGTGGCTGAGCCGAGGGGCTCAGTGCCTGGCCGGATAGGAACAGTCCAAAAGCCAATGATCGCGCAAGAAAGCCAGTTATGAGCTTGCTGCCGAGCAGTGGAATCCTCGTTGGGGTTCTTGTGTTGGCTCTGGTTGCCCACAGGATCGGGTTCACGATCTTGCGGGACCGGGCCAGGGGCGCGGGCAAGGTCATCTCGAGCTCCTTGGTGACCCACACGCGCCGCCCGGTCCAAGTCATGCTTTCCTTGATCTTCGTGGAAATTGCCGTGGCATTGGTGCGCCTCCCCGGCTCGCCTCGGGCGATCGTGCTCCATGCGCTCGGGATCTGCCTCATCTTCGCAGTGGCATGGCTGGCGGTCCAGCTCATCAGTGTGCTTGACGATGTGACCCTCTCCCACTACCAGGTTGGAACAGCTGACAACCTGAAGGCCAGGAGGATCCAGACGCAGATCACGGTCCTGCGGCGCGTGGCCATCGTTGTGGTAACGGTGGTGGCGATCGCCATAGCCCTGCTCACCTTCGCGCAGGTGCGGGCAGCGGGAGCAGGGCTGCTGGCCTCTGCGGGGCTCGTGGCGGTGATCGGCGCGGTGGCCGCCAAGCCGGCCGCCACCAACCTGGTGGCCGGGATTCAGATCGCGATCAGCCAACCGATCCGCGTGGACGACGTAGTCGTGGTGGACGGTCATTGGGGTCGGGTCGAGGACATCGCCCTCACTTACGTAGTGATACGGGTTTGGGACCTACGACGGCTGGTCGTTCCCATCTCGTACCTCATCGAGAACTCCTTCGAGAACTGGACCCGTGCGAGCGCGGACATCTTGGGCTGGGTGCACCTGGAGGTTGATTACACGGCACCGGTGGATGCGATCCGTCAGCGTTTGCACGAGATCTTGGCGGCCTCTCCCGATTGGGACACCAAGGTTTGGAACCTCCAAGTGACCGGTCTTGGCCCGAGCACGATGCAGTTGCGGGCGCTGATGAGCTCGACTGACAGCTCGTCTTCGTGGTCCCTTCAATGCGAGGTCAGAGAGAAGCTCGTGGAGTTCCTTCAGCTTCACCATCCCGGGGCCCTGCCTCGTTTGCGGAGCGAGCTGGGGTGGCAGGACCGCCAGGAACAGGTATGGCCGGACCCCAGCCTGGAGGACGTCGATAGCCGATCCAGCTGAGCCCATGTCCACCCATGTCCACCTGGTTTCGGGGCATCGGTCAGCCCGTGTTGCGCAGGCCGGTTGCGATTCCGTTGACGGTGAGCATCACGGCTCGCGCCAGCTTGGGATCGCCCGAGCCCGGCTGCTCGGCCCGCGAGCGGGCCAGCAATGCCACCTGCAGGTAGCTGATCGGGTCGAGGTAGGCGTCACGCACCTCGAGGGTCCGTCGCAGGCCGGGGTGATGCGCCAGAAGGCGGTCCTCGCCGAGCAGCTCCAGCACCTCGACCACGCTCAAGCGGTGCTCGGCCTCGATTACGTCGAACAGGTGGTGGAGGTGAGGTGGCACCAAGCGCTCGACGTACAGTCGGGCGATGGCGAGATCGGTCTTGAACAGGACCATCTCCACATTGGACAGGTAGGCCCGAAAGAAGTCCCAGGATTTGTGCATCACAACGAGATCGTCGGAGAAGCCCGCCTCCCGGGCGGCTCGCAGGCCACTGCCCACTCCGAACCAACCCGGCACGATCTGGCGGGATTGAGTCCAGCCGAATACCCACGGGATAGCCCGAAGATCCCCCAGCCCGGTCCCGGCACTGCCTGCCTGTCCGGGCCGTCGAGAGGGTCGGGACCCGATGTTCAGGTTGGCCAGCTCTTCCACGGGCGTCGAGGACGCAAAGTACTCCAACGCACCAGGGTCCTCGACGAGCTTTCTATAGGCGGTCAAAGCCGCGCACGACACGCAGCCCATCACCTGGTCCCAGCGGGCCAGCACCTCGGGCAGCTGACAGGCTTCCCGGTGCAAGAGGGTGCCCTGGAGCACCGAGGCCACCGAGATCTCAAGGTTATGCCGGGCCAGCTCGGCCAGCCCGTACTTGTCCGAGATCACCTCACCCTGCTCGGTGATCTTGATCGACCCGTCGAGAGCGCCATTTGGCTGGGCCAGGATCGCCTGGCCTGCTGGCCCACCCCCCCGGCCGACTGTCCCCCCCCGGCCGTGAAACAGGCGCAGCCGGACGCCGTGAGCTGCCGCGCAGTCCCGCAGAGCCCGCTGGGCTCGATGGATCTCCCACAGTGAAGTGGTGATGCCCCCATCCTTGTTGGAGTCCGAGTAGCCGAGCATCACCTCCTGGAGGTCCCCCCTGATCGACACCACCCGCCGGTAGCTGGGATCGCTGAGCAGCTGGTCGAGGATCGTGCCGGCGTGGCGTAGCTGGTCGATGGTCTCGAACAGCGGAACGAAGCCGATGTCCGCCCTGCCTTCGTGCACGCACACAAGTCCCGCCGTCTGGGCCAGCACCACCGGCGCCAGCAGGTCGTCCGCTCCGCTGGTCATCGAGACTATGTAGCTTTCGATTCCTTCGGGGTAGATGTCCAGGGCAGTCCGCATCATGGTGAAGATCTCGAAGGTCGCCCTGGCGTCACGGTCCAGCTCGCCTGGAGGCCCAGCCCCGCTCGCCAAGGCTCCCGAGAGCACCTGAGCTCGTTCGTCCCTGGCAAGTGACAGGTAAGCGGGCCCCAGCAGGCCGGCGACGGCCACATGATGTTGTTGGGCGTGCTCCCGAACATCCATCGTCGCGAGCGACAGGCCAAAAGCCCCCGCAGTGCGGATGTAGCGGTCCACCAAGCCTCGGGCCACCCGCTCGCCCCCGTGGGCCATCAGCGAGTCCCGCATGATACACAGCTCGTCGATCAGCTCCCCGGTGCGCGCGTAGGCCACCCTGGTTCCCGGCATGCGGACCTGTCCCAGCTGGGCTGCCGTGTTCAGAAGTCGCTCCCGGATGTACGAGCACTTGAGGCGGTACGGCTCCTCGGCGTTCAGGCGTCCGTAGCGGGCGAACACCCCCGGAAGGGCCTCGCGGTCGGCCGCCAGGCTGGCTTCCAGCTCCTCGGAGACCGCCACGATCCTGGTGGACGAGCTCAGCTCGGTGATGAGCTGCTCGATACCGGCGACCAGGTTGGTTAGGGCATGCTCGTGCCCGAGGGCCAGAGCTGCCAGGGTCACCCCCGGCGTCACCCGCGGGTTCCCGTCGCGATCCCCGCCCGCCCAGGTCCCGAAGCGGATCGGCCGAGCCCGGACCGGCAGCTCGATGTCCAGGCGGGAGAGCTGAGCAGCATAGTCCTCGAGCACGTCAGGAAGTACCTCGGTGAACAGCTGGTCCAGGTAGTTGATCGCCGAGGTGGCCTCGTCCAGGGGGGTTGGGCGCTCCCTCCGGAGCTCGTCGGTCTGCCAGAGCAGGTCGATGACCTCCTCCAGCCGCCGCTCGGCGCGTGCCCGGTCTGCCGGCGAGACGCGCGGGTCGGAGCGGCGCTCGAGCAGCTCGGCCACTTGCCGGCGCTTGGTGAGGATCGACCGCCGCGCGGACTCTGTTGGGTGCGCGGTGAACACCGGCCGCATCTCCAGCTTGGCGACCACCGTCTCGATCTCTGGCCTGGGCAGCCCGCCAGCAGCCAAAGCGTCCACGGTACGGCCCAGCCAGCCTCCTTCGGCGTCAGAGCGCGCCGTCGGGTCGGCTCGGTGGAGCTGCTCCGCGATGTTGGCCAGGTGAAAGAAGGACGAGAACGCCCGGACGAGGGAGATTGCGGTTGGAAGGTCGACCCCCGACAGCAGCTCCTCGAGCTCGACGGCCGCTCGTCCGGTCCCCGAGCTGCGTGCCTGACGGGTCAGGACCCTGACCTGCTCGACCAGGTCGAAGCACCCCTGGCCCTCATGGCGCTGGATCGAGCGGCCCAGAAGCTCGCCCAAGAGGCGGATGTCGGCCCGCAGCGCACGGTCAGCAGGCGGCTCGGAGGGCATCGCCCCCACGCTACAGGCTGTCCTTGTGGGCCTTGGAAACCTTAAGGAATATGCATTATCCCGCCGCGCCCCAGTGCCCACCCCCAGCCATCCCGTCCCAGCCGGATCCGGTGCCATGTGTCGCGGCGGCCAATCGGGCCCAGGCCAGGATCAGGCTTTCAAGCGGAGATGCCTGTTGGCTGGCTGTCGGTGTGGTCGTGATCGTCGGTGTGGTGACGGTGGTCGGTGTGGTGACGGTGGTCGGTGTGGTGACGGTGGTCGGTGTGGTGACGGTGGTCGGTGTGGTGACGGTGGTCGGTGTGGTCGTGATCGTCGGTGTGGTGACGGTGCTCGGTGTGGTGACCACCTGGGTGCTCACCGGGGGGGTTGTGGGTGCCGTCGGGGTCACGGTGACCGCGCCGGCGCTCTGCACGATGGCGGAGCGGACATGTGGTGGGGCAATTGTGGGCTTGCCGGCGAGGGGGGCGGGCGTGCCCGGCTCTGGACTCCGGGTGATCGGGCTGGTGTGGCTGTGCTTGGCCGGGGACGAGCTTCTCGCCGGGCGGGTCGTAACGACGCTCACGGGCCTGGTGGAGCTGAGGGTGCTTAGGTGGTCCTGGCATAAATACAGTGACGTAACTATGATGACGTATTCAGGGGCTCCGGTGTAGCCTATAGGTTCCCCCAGAGAGGGGAACCTATGCCCAGGAAGAGCCCGTACGTGCTGGTTCTCACCGCCGATCAACGTCGAGT
>JAVKSL010000025.1:0-33523 GCA_039583695.1 Acidimicrobiales bacterium
ACCGATGGCGCAGCCGTTGACCGCCCGGACCCGAGCGCCTACTTGGTGACGAGACTCAAAAGTGCGAAAGTCCACTAGAAGGTTGTTGGGTTTCTGTTAGGTGCGAGCCGGACGGGCCTGGCCTGACCGTCCGACGCCGGGCCAGCGACCTCAGCCATTATCAGGTCTTCTTCGCCGGACGAAGACGACCTCTGGGACAGATACGGCTGGGCAGCCGGAAAGTCCGGACATTCCCGATACTACCTGAACGCCTCAGGACGGGCCGGCGCGCGGGATGATGCGCGATGGCAACTCAACTGAGCTACCCGCAGCCCGAAAGCCGGCGCCTGGGCGAGGACCGGATCGGCGCCGGCGCCGGGATGCATCTTGAGGTGGGAGCCGTCGAGGTACAGGTACTCCAGCTCGAGTCCCGACAGGTCGCGGGCCTCGAACGCCTCGAACTCGGCCTTGATGGCCTCGCACACCCGGCTGACAATCGACTTGAACACCTTGGCCTGCGCCCCCAGCGCCTCTTCGAGGGCTGCTTCGATGTCGCGGGTGGACAGGCCCCGCACACCCACCCGGCGATCACCAGGCTCTCCAAGGCGTTGGTCTTGGTCACGCCCTTGCCCAACAACCGGGACGCGAACGCCTCGGTCACACCCCCCAGCTTCGGCCGCCGCAGCGTGAGCGGTCCGGCCGTCGTCTTCACCGTCAGGTCGGAGTAGCCGTTGCGGCTCCCGTCCCGGGCGTCCTCGTTGCCGGCCCGCCGCTGGTAGCGGTCCCGGCCGAGGAGCTCTGCCACTTCCTCCTCCAGGGCGGTCTGGAGGAGCAGACGGGCACCCAGACGTGCCACGTCCTCCAGGCTGGCGCCCAGATCGTGATGACCGTCAGCGCCGGCGAACACGTCGGCGATCTCGGCACGAAGCTTCTCAGTAGGCGATACTCGATGGGTCACGGGTGTAGGTCTCCTTCGTCAGTTGGAAGCTGCTCGAAAGGAACCTACGCCCGTCGGCATTTACACCAAAGGATGGACGCCACCATGACACGCTGATCAGGAGGCCTTGACCACTCCTTCAAGGCCGTGCAGCGACTGGCTGATCGTCATCTGCCAGTGTGCGGCGGCGCGGCGGGTAGCTGCACTGTGACGCTGAGCCCGCCCGCGGCCCGGGGGGTGAGGGTGAGGGTTCCCTCGTGTGCTTGGGTGATGCTTTTGACGATTGCCAGGCCGAGGCCCACTCCTGCGTGGTCGGCGTGTATGCGTTCGGTACCGCGAAGGAACGGCTCGACGAATGTGGAAACCAACTGTGAGGTGAGCTTCTCGCCGGTGTTCTCGACAGTGAGCACCACGGTCCTGGAGTGAAGGCTGGTCGTGATCCATACGGTGCCCTGTTCGGACAGGTTGTGGACGATCGCGTTCTGCACGAGGTTCGTAGCCAACTGGAGCAGGAGCGCCTCTGAGCCTGTGGTGGGGGTGACGTCGCCGGATGTTTGGATGGTGACGCCATGTTTTTCTGCGAGAGGAAGGAGTGTTTCAGTGGCTTCTTCGGCGATGAGGGACAGCTCGACGTGTTCCGGGGTGAAGGACCGCTGGTCGGCGCGGCTGAGCAGGAGCAGTGATTGGATGAGGTCGATAGCTCTGGTGTTGACGACCTGGAGCCGGTCGACGAGTTCGCTGTTCTCGCAGTTCGGATCCTTGCGGGCCACATCGAGCAGGGTCTGGGTGATCGCCAGCGGAGTGCGCAGTTGGTGGGAGGCGTTGGCTGCGAATCTCTGCTGTTCGGCGACCTGTGCTTCGAGGCGGGCGAGCATTGCGTCGAAGCTGTCGGCGAGTTCGCGGAACTCATCGCTGTGGCCCGGTAGCCGGATGCGGTGGGACAGCGACCCGGTCGTGGCTATGCGTGTGGCGTCGGTGATGCGAGTGAGAGGGGCGAGCATCCGGCCGGCGAGAAGCCACCCTCCCAGGAGACCGAATACCAGCAGGAACGCGAACAGGATGCCCGTCGCCGGATAGAAGTCGTGCCGAGTGATGGAGCGGATGGCCACCACTCCACCGGGGCTGACCACAGTATCGGGCAAGTCGCGCAGGAGGAATACCCACAACGAGGCGAGCAGCAAGGCACCTGCGATCATGACCAGGCCGGCGTAACTGAGGCTGAGTTTGAGGCGAACACTCAATCCAGGGGCTCTATCCACGGTCTCCTCCCTCACGGTCGGTGTCTGGTTCAGTCCTTATGCGGTAGCCGACGCCGCGAACGGTGGCGATTATCGAGGGTTGGCCGAGGCGCTTGCGCAGTGCCGAGACGGTGATGCGCACCGCGTTGGTGAACGGGTCTGCGTGCTCGTCCCAGGCCTGTTCCAGCAGCGCCTCGGCGCTGACGATCCCGCCTTCGGCCGCGACGAGAACCTCTAGCACGGCGAACTGCTTGCGGGTGAGAGCGACGTAGCGGCCGTCACGGTAGACCTCGCGGCGGAACGGATCGAGGCGTAGGCCGGCGATCTCTCGCACGGGTGGCCTGTTGTGGGCGCGCCTGCGGTCGAGTGATCTGAGACGGAGCACGAGCTCTCGGAGCTCGAACGGCTTGGTGAGGTAGTCGTCGGCGCCGAGTCCGAATCCGGACGCCTTGTCGTCGAGCCGGTCGGCCGCCGTGAGCATGAGGATCGGCATCCCGCTGCCGGCGGCGACGATGCGCTCGGCGACCTCGTCCCCCGAGGGTCCGGGGATGTCGCGGTCGAGGACGGCGATGTCGTAGGCGTTGATGCACAGCAATCTGAGAGCGGTGTCACCGTCACCGGCGATGTCGGCCGCGATCGCTTCCAGGCGTAGGCCCTCGCGGATGGCCTCGGCCATGAAGGGCTCGTCCTCGACGATCAAGACACGCACACTCACGTCATGGTACGCGCCGGGGCATATCGTCGGCGTATCGAAAAGCGCATACGTGCTGGCAACATCACGCTGGCTTAACTAGGAGCATGACCTACAGCGAAGCAGTTAGCAGGTGACACTCCTTCGGAAACGGCACCCTGAGGCCCGGGTTGTGTGGAACCGAGGAATCGTGCGTCCATCCCACCTTTGGGCGGTCGCGGCTCTAGCCCTGGGAGTCACCGTCGCCGGCTGCTCGGGCGGGACGACGGGCCCGACCGCCGGCTCGGCGGGAGGATCAGGCTCGTCGGGGGCGTCGACGCTCGCCCAAGCTGTGGCCTACTCCCAGTGCATACGCAGCCACGGCGTCTCGAACTTCCCCGACCCGGTGCTGACCCCCAGCGGGCACTACGGGTACAGAACTCGGGGAATTGACCCGAACTCGGCTGCGTTCCAAGGGGCCCTCCAGGCGTGCAAGGGCCTGCCGTCGCCGTGGACCTCCACCGGCCAGCAGCTCTCCCCCGCCGAACAGCAGGCGTGGTTGACCTGGGCGACGTGCATCCGCGCCCACGGGGTGCCGAGCTTCCCCGACCCGACA
The DNA here is from genome assembly GCA_039583695.1 of Acidimicrobiales bacterium. Classification (GTDB taxonomy): domain Bacteria; phylum Actinomycetota; class Acidimicrobiia; order Acidimicrobiales; family JAJPHD01; genus JAVKSL01. The sequence goes on from JAVKSL010000025.1 coordinate 3,441, forward strand.
TTCTCGGGCAGCGAAGTGCACGACTCGGGCGTCGCGTCTAGCTCGCCGCAGCTGCAGTCGGCGATGGACGCCTGCAAGTCGCAGATGCCGTCCGTTGGAGGCCTTGGCGGGTGACCAGCAACGCCAGGCCAGAGTCTGAGCAGCTGGTCGTCTCCGCTGAGGACGTGGAGGAGGCGACGTCCACCCCGGAGCGGAGCGAAGGTGGCTGCCACCCACCTCGCAGGCTCAAGCTCTCCGTTGGCACCCGAGGGAGTCGGGGCAACAACACCGCCACCGATCTTGAGAAGGCGGTGACGTTCGCCCCGTCTGCGCGCGACAAGAGTAGGACCAACTTCCCCGACCCCAGGTCCAATGGAGAAACCGTCGTGCCATCGTGCTCGGGGGATCGACGTGCAGAGCCCGACCTACAAGGCAGCCACAAGCACGTGTCAGAGCCCATTGCCCGGCGGAAGCGGAAGCTGAGGGCAAGTTATGGAACCCGATAGCCCACTTATCGCGTCGACCGACGTACCGTCACGGACCGGCCCGGTCACCGACGAGGTCCCGCTCACTCAAAGCCATGCGGTCGCCAGGCCAACGGAACGCCGCTGGCGCAAAGCGCCTTGGGTGATCGCTTCCGCCATGGTGCTGGTCGCAGCCGGCGCAGCGGTGGCGATCACCAACCCGTTCGCATCCGGAGGGGCTAGCCATCCGGGCGTGGTCGAAAACGCCGCTCCGACGTCGACCTACACGGTCGCCCGCCAGGACCTGTCGTCACAGACCCAGGTGGCGGCCACGCTCGGCTACGCCGACAGCTACAGCGTGGTGAATCAGTCCCAGGGGACGGTGACCGAGCTGCTGGCGGTGGGCCGGGTTGTCTCCCAAGGTCAGGTGCTCTACGAGGTGAGCGGGACACCGGTGGTGCTCCTCTACGGCTCGACCCCCGCCTACCGGACGCTGTCGAAGGGCATGACCGGGGCAGACGTAGAAGAGCTCAACGCCGATCTGGTCGCTCTCGGATATGTGACCAGCACGGAGCTGAGTCCCACCTCGGATGAGTTCACCTACTGGACCGAGGTGGGGGTGGAGAAACTGCAAAAGGCGCTCGGGGTCACCCAGAACGGCACGCTCTCTTTAGGTCAGGCGGTGTTCGAACCCTCTGCAGTGCGGGTCACCTCAGAGTCGGCCACTCTGGGGGCTCCGGCTCAGCCGGGCCAGCCGGTGCTCTCGGCGACCTCGACCACCCGTCAGGTCAGCATTGCGCTCGATGCCGCGGACCAGTCCGAGGTGGCGGTCGGCGACAAGGTAACCATCACGCTTCCCAACAACCAAACCACGCCGGGTGTGATCTCGTCGGTGGGGACAGTGGCCACGACTCCAGCGTCGGGGAGCTCGAGCAGCACGCCCACCATCACGGTGCTGGTGAACCCGAGTGACCCGGCGGCTACTGGGACTTGGGATCAGGCACCGGTGGACGTGACGATCACCACCGGCAGCGTCGCCAATACCCTGGTGGTGCCCGTCGATGCCCTGTTCGCCCAGGCGGGCGGCGGTTATGCGGTCGAGGTGGTGGGTGCCGACGGCATCCACCACCTGGTGGCGGTCACCTTGGGTCTGTTCGACGATGCCGACGGCTTGGTTCAGGTGACCGGAACCGGTCTGGCGGCCGGACAGCAGATCGTGGTGCCGAACCTATGACCATCGACACCGCCACAGTGACGACCCGGAGATTCGATGACCACCGCGTGCTCCCCGCCAACGGTGGCGACCGCCCGGTGCTTGAAGTCTACCAGGTAACCAAGATCTACCCGAGCGAGCCGCCAGTCACCGCCCTTCGGGGGGTCTCGTTCTCCGTCTCCCAAGGCGAGCTGGTAGGCATCGTCGGCCCCTCGGGGTCGGGCAAGACGACCTTGTTGCACCTGATGGGCAGCCTGGACCGGCCCAGCTCCGGCCACGTCCGAGTCACCGGCTTCGACATCGCCCGACTCTCCAACCGCGAACTGGCCGCCCTGCGGGCGACGCGGATCGGCTTCGTGTTCCAGCAGTTCTTCTTGGCCGAGCACCAAAGCATTCTGGACAACGTGGCCGACGGTCTTCTTTATGCCGGGGTCTCACAGGCCGATCGGCGCGCTCAAGCCCTGGACGCCCTGACCATGGTCGGCCTCGACAGCCGTCCCCGGGCCCGGCCCAACCAGCTCTCGGGCGGGCAACGTCAGCGCGTCGCAGTGGCCCGAGCCCTGGTGGGCAGCCCGGCCATCCTGTTGGCCGACGAACCCACCGGTAACCTGGACCAGGCCACTGGCCAAGCCATCCTGAGCCTCCTCGAAGAACTCCACGGGCGGGGGGTGACCATCGTGGTCATCACCCACGACCGCGACATCGCCGCCCGGATGGAACGGCGGATCGACATGCTCGACGGCCGGATCGTCTTCGACAGCGCCCACAACAGCTCTTCACCGATGCCGGTTCCTGGCAATCCATCCCACCATGAGGACGACCGGCGATGACCACCACTGAGACTCTGGCAGTAAACAAGCTGCATCCTTTGGACTTGGGCCGGCTCTCGACGGTGGGTTTGCGCACCCGAAAGCTGCGAGCGGGCCTGTCCGCGCTAGGCATCGCCATCGGAGTGGCCGCCATCGTGGCCGTCTTGGGGCTCTCGTCTTCGGCCTCGGCCGACCTTTTGAACGAGATATCCGCCCTCGGCACCAACCTGCTCGTCGTTCAAAACGGCCAGACCCTCTTCGGTACGACGGCCGAGCTACCCAAAACCGCCCCGGCCATGATCGGCCGCATCGATGGGGTCACCCAAGTCGAAGAGACCGGCACGGTCACCGGCGACGTCTACCGAAGTCCGCTCATCCCCACCATCGACACCAACGCCCTCTCCACCGACGCCGCCAGCCTCGCCCTGCTCCACACCGTGGGTACGACTGTCGCCCACGGCAGCTACCTCAACGCTGCGACCGCTCGAGAACCCGTCGCCGTTCTCGGCGCAGCGGCCGCGCAGCGACTCGGGATCGACCGGGCTTTCCCCGGCGAGCGCATCTGGCTCGACAACATGTGGTTTTATGTGGCCGGCATTCTCAAGCCCGCTGTGCTCGCCCCCGAAATCGACTCCTCGGTGCTCATCGGGTTCCCTGCCGCCGAGCACTATTTGGGCTTCGACGGCCACCCCTCCACCGTCTACGTACGAGCCCAGTCCGACCACGTGGAGACGGTCGACAACCTGCTCGGCGCCACCGCCAACCCGGAGAACCCGAGTGAGGTGGACGTCTCCGAACCGTCGTCGGCCCTGGTCGCTCAAGCCGACGCCCAAAGCGCGTTCGATGGTCTCTTCTTGGGCCTCGGTGCCGTGGCCCTGTTAGGCGGGGCGGTCGGAGTGGCCAACATCATGATCATCTCCGTCCTCGAACGACGCTCCGAGATCGGACTACGCCTCGCCCTCGGAGCCACCCGAGGCCATATTCGTGTGCAATTCCTGGCCGAAGCCGTCCTGCTTGCTCTCATTGGAGGAGCGGCCGGCGTCGGAGCAGGCACCCTCTGCACCGCTATTTACGCCTACACCAAACACGAGCTCGTCGTCATCCCCGCCCTCGCCTGGGGTGGCGGCCTCGGCGCCGCCATCCTGATCGGCGCCGTTGCCGGGATGTGGCCCGCACTACGCGCAGCACGCATGTCGCCCACTCAGGCACTGTGGAGCATGTGAGGCATGAGACTTTCCGAGCCACTGCGATGACAGGAGGCCACCCACGCCCAGCCGAGCTTTTGGTCCGTTTGCTCGCCAGCCGCCGGGCTCTCCCGGACTCGCTGAGCTGCTCGACCAAGGCCTCTGCTACCAGGACCTCCACGACAGCCTCGACGGCATCGCCCCCAAGGTCTTGACCGACGCGCTGAGGGAGGCCGAGCGTGACGGTCTGATCACCCGGCACCTCGACGGCGAGCACATCGAGACCGCCACGCTGGACGAGTTGTTCGACCTGGGCCGGTCGCTGGATGAGCCGCTGGCCGCCTTCGACCGTTGGGTCGAGGCGAATGGGGAGGGGTCGAGATAGCTCGCCGCGGACTGGGACCGGCGGGCCGGCGGGCCGGCCGGGCCTGCCCTGAACAGGTTGCTTACCATGTATGGCATTGCGCATGGGTTGCGTATTGGACCCTCAGAAAGACTGTGAGGCGAGGGTCCTTTTCACCCGCGGCTTGGAGGATCTGGCGCACCTCTTCAGTGGTCGCAGCTCGGACCTCGGCTGGGCTCTCGTCGAGAGCCCACGCTGGGAGCTCCGTGTCGGCCAGCGGGTTGGTAGCACGTTCCCACTCCAGCGACGGGCCAACCGGCAGGCCCGGTGAAGGACCGCTCGCACAAGCCGGACAGTGGCCTCGGAGCGGCCGGCCCGCTTGAGCTTTCGGAAGTAGACCTCCACGTCGTACGGAGTCAGGCTGGCGATCCGGCGCCGCCCAATCGAGTCCCGGATGTCCACACGCCAGGTGCTCTCGTAATGACGGGCCGTCTTGGGCGAGAGGTCTTCCCAACCGTTGTCTTGCCAGGCTGCGATTGCGTCGTTGCTGGTCGTGGTCGGCCCCCAGATCGTCGGCGCTTCGGGAACCGCCGTAGGCGTAGCCGCCTGCTCTGCGATCAGCCGGGCAAGCTCCCTGTCGGCAGAGCGGCGCCTACCCTGGAAGGTGCGGTGGAGGTGGCGGACCCGGCCCTCGCTGTCCCGCCCGAGATAGATGCGCAGCTCCCAGGTGTCACTCCCCCGGACCAGCCGCGAGCTCCCTGCCATCTCTCCCTCCTGACACGTGTTGGGTTTCCTGTTGGGTTTCTGGGAACCAACACCATCAGCGGGGTGTGCCAGAAACCAAAAGTAGCCTCTCACCTGCTACTTTGCCCGAGCCCGAGAGGGGACTTGAACCCCTGACCTGCTCATTACGAGTGAGCTGCTCTACCGCTGAGCTACCCGGGCGCTTGGCTCCAGTGTACTGCGGGTCCCAGTAACTGCGCTGGGTTGCCCCCAGGCCCGACGTCGGCGCCTCACCTGCTCGCCAAGCGGCGAGCGGCAAGGGCGACAACGGGTGCGGGAGGGCCACCGCCAGATGAAGGCTCGGGGTGCCAGATCACCCGGGCAAGTGCCGCCACACATGCTCCTGCCGAGTTGGCGAGGGCCTCCAGGTCGTAGCCCCCCTCCAGGAAAGCCAGAAGTCGCCCTGGTGGGACCAGGGTCGTCAGGGTCGCGGTGATGTCTGCAAAGTCGCCTGCGCTCAAACCCATGCTGGTGAGCGGATCCGCTCGGTGAGCGTCAAAGCCCGCCGACAGGATCATCCAACTGGGCTCGAATGCCTCGATGCTCGGCCCAATCACCTCGTCCAGAGCTGCTCTGTATACCTCGCCGGTCGTGCCTGGGGGCAATGGGAGGTTGAGCGTCGTCCCCTCCCCGGGTCCGGCCCCCAACTCCTCGAAGCGTCCGGTGCCTGGGTAGGCGGGCCACTGGTGCAACGAGATGTACATCACTCGGGGGTCCTCGTAGAACGTATCCTGGGTCCCATTGCCGTGGTGGGCGTCGTAGTCGACCACCACCACCCTCTCCCCGCGGTCGGCCAGCGCTGCTGCCGCCACCGCCACGTTGTTGAGGAGGCAGAAACCCCTCGGGCGGGACCCCGATGCGTGGTGACCCGGCGGCCTTACGGCCAGGAACGCCGCGTCGGCAGTGCCGTGGTCCAGGTGCTCGATGGCGCTCGGACCGGCCCCCGCAGCCAGCGTCGCCGCCGACCAGGAGCTCGGACCAGTCACTGTGTCCGGGTCGAGGATCCCCCCCCCGGATAGGCAGAATCTTTCCAGGGCAGCCAGATACGCCGGAGGATGAACCCGTTCCAGCTCGGCGTGAGTCGCCGGGCGGGGGGTCTCGTATATCAACGCCTCGCCTATGCCGGCCAGCCTGATGCCCTTCTCTATTGCAGCCAGTCGAGCCGGGCACTCCGGGTGGGCGCCGCCGGGGCGGTGGTCTCGATAAGCCTCGTGAGTGACGAGCAGAACAGACACCTCGCCAGCCTAAAGGCGCTCGCCTACCCGCAGGTCGGATGTCCTAGGATGTCGGCCAGTGGGCAGGACTGCCGGTATGGAGGTCATCCGCTGGTGCGGCGAAGAGGCTCGGGCCGGCCCGTGGCGGGGACGCCGCGACGTCGCATACCTGAGCCCACGATCCGATGGCCCTACTCCTTCGAGTGGTTTCGTCGAGTGCTGCCTCGCCCAGCTGGCCGCCAACGGCTTCAGCCACGTGGTCACCTCGGCGCTCACGCCACCGGATCAGGCTGCGTTCCTCGACGCTGGTTTCCGGGTCGAGGAGCGCCTCAGGGTGCTGGTTCACAACCTGCGGCGGCTACAACCAATCCCTGAGCTCGGTGGTGTGGTGCTTCGCCGAGCCAAGGAAAAAGACTGGGCTGGGGTCTTGGCCGTGGACCACCTGGCATTCGATCTCTTCTGGCAGCTCGATGAGGCCGGGCTGGAGGAGGCAGTATCTGCCACTCCCCACACGCGCTTTCGGGTGGCGTCCACCAAGTCCCTTGCCGTAGCGGGCTACTCGGTGGTCGGACGTGCAGCCAGCCGTGGATTCGTCCAACGGCTGGCGGTGCATCCGGCGAGCCAGGGTCTAGGCATTGGTCGCGCCCTGGTCCTGGATGGCCTTCACTGGCTCCGGCGTTGGCGGGTCGGTGCAGTCTACGTCAACACCCAAGCCGGTAACGAGAGGGCCTTCGGGCTGTACAAAGCGTGTGGATTCCGGGCCGACCCGAGCGCCCTGTCGGTGCTGTCAGCTGGCCTGGCTCGATGAGCCACCGCTCAGCGACACGGTGGTGGCGTGTCGTCTTGTCGACTTGCGTGATCGGGCTACCCGCGGTGGTGCTGATCAGCCCAGCTCTCTCGACAGGTGTGCCGGGTGGGTCCTCCTCAGTCTCCTCGGTCACAAGCACCGGCGCATGTGCCGGCTCGTCGCCCTCTACCACCACTGGCTCCTCGGGGCGCCTCCGGCTGGCAGGTCAGACCAGCTGGGTCCGCCCTGGCCAGCAGTTCACCCTGGACCTCTCTGCAGCTGGGACCGGAGCACACAAGTTCGACGTCTACGTCGAGGTCTTCAACCAGCTCCTCAACCGCTCGAACTTCGACCAAACGCTGTGCAATCTGATCCCGACGCCGCTCCTGCAGACATTCGGCCCCGTACCCATGAGCTCCCTCGCAGCGGACCCCAACCAACCCGGCGCGGTGCAGTTCCCCATCCAGGTCCTGGCCCCGGGCACGGCCAGCGGGTCCAGGGCTGGCAGCCGCCCCAAGTCGCAGTCCCCCGCCAACGTGCTGAACCTGACCACGTGCTCGACGAGCTGCGCGGGTGTCTATCCAGTGCAGGTGACTCTGGAACCGGCGGGGGGGACAACCGTGGTTTCCGAGCTCACCACCCAACTCATCCTCACTGAGCCGGCACCCGGTAGCAAGCGGCTCGCACTGGCTTGGGCCCTGCCCGTCAGTGCCCCGCCCGCCCTCTCCGCGGCGGGCCGGCCCACCCTCTCCTCAGCCTCTTCAGCCGGTATCGACACCCTGGCGGGCACAATCGCCGCGGCCCAGGCAATACCACTTACCCTGGCAGCTTCGCCGATCACCCTGGCGGCCCTGGCGGACAGCCCACACACCTCGGACCATCGGTCCCTGACCGAGCTGGCCAGTTGGGCGTCCGATCCCTCTCACCAGGTCGTCGCGCTTCCCTACGCGCCTGTGAGCCCGGCTGCGCTCGTCGCCGCCGGGCTCACCTCGGAGCTGGCGACCCAGCTGAGCACCGGCGAGACGCTGGTCGACTCCACCCTTCACGTGCATCCTGACGCCAGCACCTGGCTGAGTCAGGGGAACCTCAACCAGGCTGGTCTCCGCGCCCTGGAAGCGCTGCCGGGACACCCCGTCAAGCACGTGGTTCTATCCAACGCCGACCTCGCTCCCCTGCCGGAGCAGAGCGCCCCTCAGCTAACAGCTACCCAACCCTTCGCCCTGGCGAGCCTGACCAGCGCCGGGCGCCAGCTACCAGCCGCCAACCAGCTCGAGGCGGTCACCTCCGATCCGGGCCTCGCGGCCCACCTGGTCGACGGGCCCGGCGCGGTCCTGGCAGCCCACCAGCTGCTCGCTGACCTGGCCATGATCTACTACGACGCCCCAAATGCCTCCTACAGTCGTGGTGTGGTCCTCCAAACGCCTACCGCCTGGCAGCCGGACGCGGCCTTTCTCCGAGCAGCGCTGGGCGGCCTCGCTACCAGCCCGATCATTCAGACGGTAACGCTGAATCAGCTGTTTGACCAGACCCCGAGGACAGTGATCGCGCCCTACGGGGGCGTGCTGATCCGCCAGCTGTCAGCCTCTCTCCCCGCCCCACCAAGCCTCCCAAGCCGCTTGATCAAGGCCCGCCTCAAGGATTTGGCGGCATTTGCATCGACCCTCGGACCAAAGCCTCCCCCGGTGCTGACCTCGATGAACAACCTGCTCCTCGCGTCAGAATCCACCGACATCTCGCCGAGTGACAGGACCGTGCTCCTCAACCAGATCCGCAACCTCATCCATGCCCAGTTCTCCAGCGTCAGATTGCAGACAGACACGGTGACCATCACCGCCCAGACTGCTCAGCTGCCGGTTACGATCTCCTCGAGCCTGGCCTACCCCGTCACTGCCGTCCTGCAGCTCACCAGCGACAAGCTCGGGTTCGGATCCCGCGGGACATCTCGCCGGGTCACCTTGACACAACATCAAAAGACGGTCGAGTTCAAAGTCCGGGCGCGAGCCACGGGCAAATTCCCGGTACAGGTCGCTCTGGTCTCCCCCACAGGCGACCTGGCCCTGGCTCAAGGTCGTTTTGCCGTGCGCTCATCTGCCATCTCCCCAGTCGCGATAGGACTCACTGTGGCCGCCGGAGGGGTCCTGACCGGCTGGTGGGGACGCACGCTGCTGCGTGGCCGACGAAGTCGCAACCGGCGGCTGGTCGCACCTACGCCACCGGCTGAGTGAGAACCGCCCGCCCCGGTGGGCCCTTCGGTCCGCTCGCCGGAAGCCACGTCCGCAAGCGCGGCGGCGACCACCGAGCTGGAGTGGACAGGTCGGATAGCCCCTCCCAACCCAACCCGGCCCGGAGCACCACATCCAGGTTGAACCGGGCGGCCGCTGGTATGGCCTCGGGGACCTTGCTCTCGCGGGTAACCGGCTTCGCCAAGCTTGCTGCCCTGGCCTACGCCCTCGGCCTGGGACGCCTCTCCGGTGCCTATAATCTGGCCAACAACACGCCAAATATAGTCTTTGACCTGCTCATTGGCGGCGTCCTCGCGGGCACGGTGGTTCCCGTGCTCGTCGATCGGCTGTCCCACCAGGACGAGCGCCGCGCCTGGGAAGACATCTCCGCTGTGCTGACCCTCGCTGCGGTCGCCCTCAGCGTCGCGACGCTCCTTCTGATACTGGCAGCGCCCTTGGTCATCTACGCGTACACCGCGGGCGCCTCTGGTGCCAGCCAGATCGCAGAGCGCCATTCGGCGACGCTCCTCTTGCGCCTGTTCGCCCCCCAGGTTGCCTTCTATGCCCTGATCGGCCTGGCAACTGCCGTGCTCAACGCCCGGCGCCGCTTCGCTGCCCCAACGTTCGTGCCGATTGCCAACAACCTGCTGGTCATTGGCGTCCTCCTCGCCATCCACGTGATCTACCCACATCCAAACCTGTTGACCGCCAGCCAGCACCCCGGCCTCCTCGTTCTCGCCGGGATCGGCACCACTGCGGGCATCGGGGTCCAGGGCCTCCTGCTGATACCGAGCCTGCGTGCAGCAGCTCCCCGACTCGCCAGCACCCGTGTCGAGGTGGTCTCCACGCTCGCCCGACAACCCGAGATCGACCCGGAGTGGCGGACCGCCAACATCGGCGACAGCTGGGAGCGCCTGGCCCGCCTCGGTCGTCTTGCCGATGCCGGCTCCCCGACCTGGGGTGGTCGGGGTGGCTCGGGCCCGCTGGCGCTGCGCTGGCGCTGGGAGCCGAGCAACCCGGCGGTTCGTCAGATCCTGCGTCTCTCCGGCTGGAGCTTCGGGTTTGTGCTGGTCACCCAGATCGCCTATTTCATCGTGCTTCACCTGGCGTTTCTGAGCCCCCAGACCGGGGGTGTCACGGCTTATACCTACGCCTACACCTTTTTCATGCTTCCGGTTGGCATAGTGGGGGTGTCGATCATGAGCGCGGCCCAGCCCGAGCTGTCCAGCCTTTGGACCAACCATGACTTGCAGGGCTTCTGGCGCCGGTCCGTGACCGCCATGCGAGCGCTGGTCGTGGCCGTGATCCCCCCTGCTGTCGGGTACCTGGTCCTTTCGGTGCCCATAGCCGCCCTGATCCTCGCCCATGGTGCTGGCAACCTGAGCGGGGCAAGGGAGACCGCGGCGGCCCTGGTCGGCCTGGCGGTTGGGCTGCCGGGGTTCTGCGCCTGGTTGTTCGTGGGCTCCGCGTTCCAAGCGATGCAGGACACGCGCACCGTGTTCGGTTATTACTTGCTGGAATCGGTGCTCAACGTCGGACTGGCATTCCTGCTCAACCCGTTCCTGGGGGTGCAGGGACTGGCGCTCGCTCTGTCTGCCTCTTATACCATCACGGCTCTTGTTGGCTGGGCGGGTTTGCACCATCGCCTGGCTACCAGCGCAGATCTGGCTGGCCCCACCGCCTTGGGGCTGGGGCGCGCCATTCTTCGAGCTTGCGTGCTCAGCGCCATCATGGGGACAATTGTCTTCGAGGTGGCCTCCCACGTTGGAAGCGACCACGGGGTAGGCCTGGTGACCCGGGTCGTCGTGGCCGTCGCCAGCGGCATCGCAGCCTTTGTGAGTGGCGCAGCCATCGCCTCGCGTTTGAGGCCGAGCTAAGGGACCCACTCGAAACCCTTCGCGGCACTGTTCGGTCCAACCACGCGGGTGCCGTCCGTCACCCGCCGCCCTGGGGGCGAAAGGGGGCTCATGAGTGTCGCAATCGTCACAGACAGCGGGTCCGACCTCCCCGCCGAGCTGATTCGCGAGCTTGGCATCCTGGTCGTTCCGCTCACCATCCGCTTTGGCGACGAGGAGTTCGTGGACGGCGTCGATCTGACGCCGTCGCAGTTCTGGGCCCGCTGCGCGAAGAGCGAAAGGCTTCCTGAGACCGCCGCGCCGTCACCGGGCGCATTTCGGGCCGCCTTCGAGCGAGCTGGGGCCGCGGGAGCCGATGGGGCAGTGTGCATCAATCTCTCTGGCGCCTTGTCGGCAACCATCGAGGCGGCTCGGGCAGGTGCTGCCGCGGTTGCCTCCGACATCGACGTGCGCGTGGTCGACTCACGCAGCATCACCCTCGGCGAGGGGCTCATGGCGGTCGCGGCCGCCCGCCTGGCGAAGTTGGGCAAGGGACTCGACGACATCGCAGGGGAAGTCTCGGACCTCGCTGGGCGTACTCGCTTCTTCGGGGCAATGTCCACGCTGGAGAACCTCCGGCGCGGCGGCCGCATCGGCGCGGCGGCCGCGACATTTGGCTCGCTGCTGTCGTTCAAGCCGGTCATCACCATCGTCAACGGGGCCGTTGAGGCCGACTCACGCCAGCGGACCCGTGCTCGCTCGCTCCGATACCTGGTCGACAAGCTCAAGGCCCACGCGCCGCTGGATCAGGTCGGCATCGTTCACGGCGACGCAGTCGACTTGGCTGAGTTCCTCGCCATGGTGGCTGAGGTGATCCCCCGTGAAGCGGTGGTCCTGGGAGACCTAGGGCCCGTGGTCGGCACCCACGCCGGTCCGGGTGCCATCGGCGTCACCTTCCGGCTGCCGCGCGAAGCGAGCACCTGAGGTTACGAGTCTGTAGTGGGCACGGGCACGACGGGGCACCGAGCCCCATTTCGCCAAAGGGCCGGTTTCGGGTAGCCTGCGTGAATGATCATCTCCGGTCCTGACGCGCCCGCTCGCGATGCGCCTGGTCCGATGGCTGAATGGCCGGCCAAGGTCGCCAACGCCGTGGAGGGCCTGGCCGAGACGGTTCGCTCCAAGGCGGTGCACCCGCTGGAGACGGTCGCCCGGGCTATCGTCTTCGGGGTCATCGTGGCCTCTGTGGGCCTCATGCTGCTGATATTCATGGCGGTTGGCACAATTCGGGTGCTGAATGTATATCTGTTCGCCGGGCAAGAGTGGGCCAGCTACTTGATCGTGGGTGGAATCTTCGTGCTCGCTGGCGCGTTCCTGTCGTCACGCAAACGAGCACGGAGGACCTGATGACCAGTACAGACATTCGAGAGGTAGCTGTCCTCGGGTCCGGTCCGGCTGGGCTCACCGCGGCCATCTACGCCGCCCGGGCCAACCTCGCGCCGTTGGTGATCGAGGGCGAGCTTTCTTCGACGAGCGACCAGCCGGGTGGCCAGCTCATGCTCACCACCGAGGTAGAGAACTACCCGGGATTCGCTGAGGGGATCCTCGGTCCGGAGCTGATGGGGATCATACGGACCCAGGCCGGCCGATTTGGTGCCGAGTACATAACGGCCAAGGCGACCAAGGTGGACCTGAGCCAAAGGCCCTTCCGGGTGTGGGTGGCCGGTACGGCATCCACCGAGCCCTATCTGTCGCGGTCGCTGATCGTAGCCACCGGTGCGCGCCCGTTGTTGCTCGGCGTACCCGGTGAGGAGCGTCTGTTCGCCCACGGGGTGTCGACCTGTGCCACCTGCGACGGGTTCTTCTTTCGGGGTCAGGAGATCGCGGTCGTTGGGGGCGGGGACTCAGCCCTTGAGGAGGCGACCTTTCTGACCAAGTTCGCCACCCGAGTGACCGTCATCCACCGGCGCAAGGAGCTGCGGGCATCCAAGATCATGCAGGACCGCGCGTTTCGGAACGAACGCATCAGCTTCTTGTGGGACAAGGTGGTGGTAGACATCCTCGGCGAGGGCTCGGTGAGCGGCTTGGCCTTGGCTGACACAGTCACCGGTGAGTCGTCGACCCTGGACGTGACCGGCGTGTTCGTCGCCATCGGCCACGCGCCCAACACTGACCTGGTGAAGGGTCAGCTGGAGTTGGACCCAGCCGGCTACCTACTCACCCATGGCGGCAGTCTGACCAGTGTGGAGGGCGTCTTTGCCTGCGGTGACGTCCAGGACCACGTGTACCGCCAGGCAGTGACCGCGGCCGGGTCCGGCTGCATGGCGGCAATCGACGCGGAACGCTGGCTGGAGGCACAAGATGATGCTTGATGGGTCGGGACGCACGACGAAAGGTGGAGTGGGCTGGTCCGGAATGGCCAGGTGCTGTGCGACGTTGACATGATGGAACCCGCTCGGCCCGTGTGACCGAGCCCTGACGAGGAGATGAGCAGTGGCTGACGTGACAACGCTCTCCGACATGAGCTTCGACGAAGTGGTCAAGCTGTCGGACCAACCCGTTCTCGTAGACTTCTGGGCAGAGTGGTGCGGCCCCTGCAAGATGATCACGCCAATCCTGGCGCAGATCGCCAGCGAGAAGGCCGGGGTCCTCAAGGTGGCCAAGCTCAACGTGGACGACAACTTGGAAATCGCCCGACGCTTCGAGGTGATGAGCATCCCAACGCTGATCCTCTTCAAGGACGGCGAACCCAAGCTTCGGATAGTCGGTGCCAAGCCCAAGGGCCAGTTGCTGCAGGAGATCTCCGCCTTCCTGTAGGGGACGTGGGGACGCGCCGGCCGCCGAGGTGGGACCGAAGCCCGGCCACAAATGACCAATGATGGCGGGGCGGAGCACCCGCCCCGCTCGGAGGATCCCGGGACTCAGCGACCCGGGGCGCGATCCCTGAATGCCCTGGCCACGCCGGGGGGTACCGCGGACCTTCAAAGAAGGCTCGTTCAGCTGGCCCTCTTGCGGCCTCCCCTTTCGGGGACACTTGATAAGCAGACAAGCACCGCGATCCGCGAGTTTCAGGCTCGGCGAGGATTACGCGTGGACGGGATCTGCGGCGCCCAGACTTGGGCCGCTCTCGTAGGGGCCGGCTACCTACCTGGTGATCGGCTCCTATATTTCAGGACCCCAATGATGCAAGGTGACGACGTCGCCGAGCTCCAGCGCCAGCTGGGGACCCTGGGCTTTGACGCCGGGCGGATCGACGGCATGTTTGGTCAGACCACCGCAGAGGCGGTAACCGAGTTCCAGCGCAATGTCGCCATCGCGCCTGACGGGATCTGCGGTCCAGCCACCCTGGCCGAGCTGGCTCGCCTTCGCTCCGCCCGGTCGGAGGAGGCGCTGGTCGGAATAGTGAGAGAACGGGAGATTCTTCGCCGATCTCCTCGCACCTTGGTGGGACGGCGGATCGCCGTCGGCCACCAAGGGGGTCTTGGCGCCCCCGTCGAGACCCTGCGACATCTCCTGAGCACCGTCGGAGCAGACGCAATTGCCCTCTTGCATCCAGATGGCGCTGCTCTCGCCGCGAATGCCAACCTCGTTGCGGCCGATCTCTATCTGGGAATCCACCTGGATCCAGCCCTCGATGCGTCTCGCGTGGCTTATTACCGCGGTTATCGCTACGAGTCTGCCGGCGGTCGACACTTGGCGGAGCTGGCACGGGACCAGTTGGACCCGATCTTCGGCCAAGCCCACCCAGTCTCGATAATCGGGATGACCATTCCCGAGCTTCGCTACTCAAAAATGCCGGCGGTGGTTTGCGAGCTCACTCCTGCCCCCCTGTTAGTGGAGCACGCTACCGAGCTGGCAGTGGCATTGGTCGCCGCAATGACCGACTGGGCCGCTGCCACCTGGGAATAGCCTCCAAGCCGACTGAGCGCACATACGTTCGTACCCGGCGCCGTCACGGCGCTGGGTGTCGCTGATCCCCAGCCTGTGGATCAGCCTGTTACGACCCTGGAGCCACTACCCGGAGGGCCATCAACCATGGCTCGATAGATGCGCTCTAGATCCTCGACTGTGGCAAAGTCAATCACCACCCGGCCTTTGCCCAGTCCCAGCTCCACCTTCACTCGGGTGTCAAGACGGGCCGCGAGCAGCTCTTCGAGTTCCAACACCGGGGCTGGCCGCACCTGAGCGCTTCGAGAGCGCGTTCGCTTACCAGGTGGCGCCGCCGGTCCTTCGTTCCTCATCCTTACTGCATCCTCGACTGCGCGCACGGAAAGGTTCTCTGCCACGGCGCGACGTGCAAGGCTCTCCTGAAATGCCCGATCCGGCGTTCCCAATAGGGCCCGGGCATGGCCCGGGCTCAATGATCGCTCAGCTACCAGCCGCTGGACCAGGGGGGGCAGCTGTAGGAGGCGCAGCGTGTTGGTCACTGTCGTTCGGCTCTTGCCCACCCGGCGAGCCAGATCCTCATGGGTGAGGCCAAAGTCCTCGATCAGCTGCTGATAGGCGGCCGCCTCTTCCAGACCACTCAGGTCTTCCCGATGCAGGTTCTCGACCAACGCCTGCTCCAGGGTCGAGATGTCATCGGCCACCTGGACGAGTGCGGGGATGAGCTGCAAGCCGGCCCGCCTCGCGGCCCGCCAGCGACGTTCACCGGCAATCAGCTCGAATTGGTCGTCACCCACGGGACGCACCAGCACCGGCTGAAGCACGCCGAGGGTGGCGATCGACGCCGCGAGGCCGGCAAGAGTCTCCTCGTCTAGGTTGGTGCGAGGTTGGTAAGGATTCGGCCGGATACAGCTGATGGGAACGCTGCGGAACACCGCGTCCCGGTCAGTCCCGCCTTCGGTCGGGATCAGGGCCCCAAGTCCCTTACCCAGCCCTCCTCGCCGCATCTGCACTCACCTCCCTGGCCAAATCCCGGTAAGCAATGGACCCCCGTGATGTCGGATCGAAGACCGTGATGGGCTGGCCGAACGAAGGTGCCTCCGAGATTCGCACAGATCTTGGAACCACGCTCCGGCAGACCCGTGCCCCAAAGTGCAGTCGCACCTCCTCGGCCACCTGGCCCGCCAAGTTAGTTCGCGCGTCGTACATGGTGAGCACGATCGTGCTTACCGCCAAGCCTGGATTGAGCTTCGACTGGACCAGCTGCACATTGCTCAGGAGCTGTCCCAGGCCCTCCAAGGCGTAGTACTCGCACTGAATCGGCACCATCACCTCGTCCGCTGCCGCAAGGGCGTTGACCGTGATCAGACCCAGCGACGGAGGGCAGTCGATGAACACAAAGTCATACTCCTCCCGGGCCGCCACAAGTGCCCGCCGTAGCTTGAGCTCCCGACTGAACTGTGGGACCAGCTCGATCTCCGCCCCGGCTAGGTCCACACTGGAAGGGGCCACAAACAGGTTGCGCACGCTGGTGGGCTCGACGCAGTCCTCAAGGGGCAGGTCTCGCATAAGGACGTCGTAGATCGAAAACTCCAGGCTCCGGCTGTCCACTCCCATCCCTGTCGTGGCATTGCCCTGAGGATCCAGGTCCACGACCAAGATCCGGTGCCTCATCTCGGCCAAGGCTGCACCCAGGTTGACCGCTGTCGTCGTCTTGCCCACGCCTCCCTTCTGGTTGGCTACGGCGATCACCCTCGCCTTGGCGACCGGCCCAGCTCCGGTGGTGCTCGGGGCTCCAGAAACCTTTGGATACGACGCCCTCAAGCCCACGTCGTTTGGTGGATTGGCCCTGGATTGGTACAGGCGACGGACTGGTTCGGTCTGGTCGCCGACGGGGCGGGGGAAGACGGGCACACAACTATCTTCGCTGTTCCAAGCGCCGAGGTCAAGAAGCCTCATGTTCCACGTGAAACAATTGGTTGTGGTCGTAAGAGGGACTTGAGGGTCCGGTGTTTCTGGTCTCAAAGTCTCTACCTTCTGGCCAGCGAGCTGGGACTGTCGGCACGGGTAACAGTCCTCACAAGGGTAGGCCCGAGAAGGTCGCCCGGCAGGCACGACGGCGTGAGGCCACCGGCGTGGTTGTGGCACGGGCTTTCGACCAGCCACCTGCAACCGCGGAATGTGGGTCGACCCTGGTGTGCCCAGGAGGCATCATGGTGATCTCAGATCCCCCAGCGCCGAGCGCCGGGACTCCCGCTCCGGAGCCCAGATCGAGCACGGAATCAGGACGATGGCGTCATCACGACTCGTCGCCGTGGTTCCTCTCCCTCTGAGTGTGTGTCCACTCCTTCGATCGTGCCGGCCGTCGCGTGAACTACCTTGCGATCAGCCGGCGCCATCGGCTCGAGAACCAACTCCACGCCGTCTCTCAGCACTTCTTCGGCGCGCTCACGAGTAAAGGCCTCCAGAGCCAGGCGGCGCTTACGACGATAGCCGGCGACGTCCACCAGAAGCCGGCCCTGCAACGCTCCGGTGCGACGCTGGACGACCACGCGTGCCAGATCTTGAAGCGCGTCCACGGTGGCGCCCCGGGCACCGACCAGCAGCACCAGGTCCCGACCGGTGATCGCCGCCTCGACAACGCCGTCATCTACCTCCGATATGTTCACCTCCGCAAAAGCACCAAACCTGTCAAGCACTCCCATCAGGAAAGTCCTGGCCACCTCAGCCTGTTCTGCGAGGTCGGCGCCTACTGCCATCGTCCGGCCCTCACCCTTGCCAGCCGTCACCTGAGAAGTCGCCTGGCTGTTCGGAACCCCGTTTGCGGGCTGTTGGTTGCCCGTTGAGCACGTGTGTCCTGAGCCAGCCCCGGCACGCTGGTCCCGGCGCCGTTCCCTTACGCCACGCTGGGGTACCCTCACCGTGGTCGGGCGGACTCGTGCCCGCACCCGCGCCTCGCTACGCACCCGACCAAAAAGACCCGGCCGGGCTTCGCTCAGCACCACGATCTCGGCGTCTCGCTCGGTCACGCCGAGCTCTGCTAAAGCGTCCGCGGTGGCTTCTGCGATGGTTCGACCGGTCGTCTCTACCCAATCCACCTGATTCTCCTTTTTTACCTGAGGTGTCCGAGCGCGGTTGGAGCACCTAGCGCGGTCGTCGAGCGCGTTTGGCGCGAGACCGGTTAGGTGAAGGGTCCGGCCTATCTCGGGGTTGCTTGGATGGGGATCTTGCGGGCTGAGTCGTGGTCCTGGCAGGTGCCCGTGCTTCATTGGCCACAACGGTGGCCGCTTCGCGCGGCCGTCGAGCCCAGCTCGAGTCATTGGGGCTGGCGCTATCCTTCGGCAGCTTGGTGGTTCGCGAGCCCGACCGCCCGGTGACGTTCGGCTTCGCTGTCGGCCCGGCTCCATTCGAGGCCGGCCGAGCTTGTTCGGACGGGAGCCTCGCACCGTTGGGAGTGACTGACGGCTTCGTTCCACTCTTGGGTTTGGAACCGGAGCCGCCTGGCTTCACAACCTTTGACCTGGTTCCCGACTGTGCTTGCGGTCTTGACGGACCTGCCCCTGTCCCGTTGGAATCAGAGGTGCCTCGGCCGTTGGCCGGGGACGCCTCCGTTCGCGCACCAGTGTCCGTCTTGGGCGTAGGAACTGTCCTGGCTTTGGCCGCACTCTTGGCTTTCGCTGGCGTGGTCCCGGGCCGAGTGGTTGACTCCTTCGTGGGAAGGCGGGCCGATGCGCGAGTGGTCGGGCGGCCATCGGACGTCTTGGTAGTGCCTTTGGCGCCAGCGTTGGCCAGCAACTCTGCTCGGGCGGCCCGCAAAGAGGCGAAGAGGCCGCCCTGAGCAGGCTCATCCGAGGAAAGCTTCGCTGAGCCACGCACAACAACGCCCTGCTCCGCGTTGTCCGCCTCCTTCACGGCCTCCGCGTGCCCCCTGACCTGCGGGTCAAAGCGGTACATGAGCTCCTGCTGTCCGATGCGGAACAGGCTGGAGACCAAGAAATAGACGTTCACACCTGCGGGTATGGCCAGGTAGATGAACCCGAAGATCAGTGGCATGAACTTCATGACCGCCTGAGTCTGCGCCGCTGCCCCGGTCTGTTTCGGCGAGCGCGAGCTGAGCTGGCGCATCTGGACGAACTGAAGCCCTATGCAGACCACGAGCAGTCCATAGAACGGCAGGGCGGCAAGGAAGCTTCCGTGGGACGAGGTCGCAGCCTTGGCCAGGTTCATGCCAAACGAGGTCATGGCGCCATGGGCAGCGACCAGGTTTTTGTACAGCAGGCTGGTATGCGAGATGTATTCCGGCTCTACCGTGCGAACCTTGGTGACCAGCACCGTTCTGGTCAGCCCCTCGATCATCCTGTACAGCACGAAGAACACGGGCAGTTGGATCAGCATCGGGAGACAGCCGCCGGCGGGGTTGACGCCATTGGCTTTGTACAAGGCCATGATCTCGGTCTGCTGCGCCATCTTGTCGTTCTTGTACTTCTCCTTCAGCTTGTTGGCCTCGGGCTGAAGACGCTGCATGGCCAGCATCGAACGTGTGCTCTTGATAGTGAGTGGAGCGAGGACCACCATCACAGTCACGGTGAACAGCGCGATCGCCACGGCATAGTTGGGCACCAGGCCATACCAAAAGACAAGAATGTAGGCCAGCGCGTGAAACAGCGGGTGGAACAGCTTGCCAATCTCGGTCAGCACGGCGCTGGCCCCCTCGGAGGCACTGGGTCGGCTCCGTGGCCACCCCAGGGATGACATCGGGCCAGCCTGCGAACCGCCAGCCAGCTACCCCGCACAGGGCCATGCACCTCGATCGCTTCCACGGCGTAGCTCGAGCATGTTGGCATGAACCTACAGCTGGGCAGCCTTCCCTGATGCGCCAGCTGGTACAGCTGTACCAGTCTGACTAGAACGGTGCCAACGCGGTCTCCGATTGCCGACACCCCTTCCAAGATGCCACTAGTGGCTGGAGGAACGTCAGTTCGACCAAACGCTAGGCTAATAGTGCTGTCTCCGGTCACCGGCGTCCATCCGCGGCTAGGACTTCGATGGCCCGAGAGATCGAGATCCTCAAGTCCGTGAACGACGATCGGCTCGCCTGAGGCGCGGCGCTCACCAGGTAGGACCCAGCTGGTAGCACGGACGCCGTCTCGGCAAAGATGGCCCTCAGCCTCCGCCGCACCAGGTTGCGTTCGACAGCCCCCCCCACTTTCCGGCTCACAGCGTAGGCCACACGTGGCTTGCCCGGCACTGCACCTTCGACCCACGAGACGGTGACCGGTCCGCACCGTGCTTGACCCGACGGTCGACGAAGGTCGACGAAGGTGGCTCGATCCGAGATCCGACCAATGGCCATACTGCTCGGAGTCCACGTGCTCACGCGGAAAGACGATGGCGACCCTTGAGACGGCGCGACCTCAAGATCGCCCTTCCGGCTCGTGTCGACATCCTGTGGCGAAACCCGTGGTTCTTGGCTCGCTTGCGGGTGTTCGGCTGATATGTACGCTTCATGACTCTCCTCTCCGGCCCAACGCACCTCGGGATCTCAAAGCCCACCGGGCTAAGCCAACCTTCTCTCGCGGATGCTACCCTTCGACCGTTACCACCCTGTCCACACCCTGTGGACAACACTGTGGACAACCGAGATCTGAGAGGTGGGAGGCGTGCAGCAGGACGTACGAGATCTGTGGTCGCTCTGCTCCGCCTCCCTTCGGACGCATTTGTCTGAGGCCACCTGGCGCGCTTGGTTCGATCTCATCGAGCCCGTTTGCTTCGAAGACTCCACTCTTGTCCTGGCTGTACCCAGTCATCTAGCTAAAGAACGTCTGGAGAGTCGTCACCTGGACCTCTTGCTCGCGGTTGTCTCCAGCACGAGTCCCACTGCCAGTGACAGCGCTCCGGCGGACTCTTCCAGCTCCGGCGCCAGAGCGTCTCACCAGATCGATGATCTGCGTATAATCGTGCGCACCAACGAGCTCCCGCCCGATGACTATCCTGATCCTCCTTCGCTCGTCCCCACTCATCCGGTAAGCACGCCGTCTGCTGCCTCGCGTCAACCACTGCCCTCAGTTTCTTCACGTTCTGTTGACATGGACGAAAGCCTTAACCCTCGCTACACCTTTGAAGCCTTTGTCACCGGATCATCCAATCGTTTTGCCCAAGCCGCCGCCCAATCAGTGGCTGAGACCCCCTCGCGATCTTACAACCCTCTGTTCATTTATGGCTGTGCAGGACTGGGCAAGACGCACCTCCTCCAAGCCATCGGAAACTACGTCCGTCAGAATTTCCCCAACCGTTATGTTCGCTATGTCTCCACTGAGACATTCCTGAATGAGTTTGTTGACGCAATCAAGACCAACGCCACCATGGCCTTCAAGCGCCGCTACCGAGACTGTGATGTGCTGCTCATCGACGATATCCAGTTCATGGAGGGCCGCGAAGGCCTCCAAGAGGAGTTCTTCCACACTTTTAACTCCCTCTACGGAGCCTCCAAGCAAATCGTTATCACGTCTGACCGCCCGCCAAAGTCAATCGCCACGTTGGAGGATCGGCTCAGGAGTCGATTCTTGTCCGGTCTTATAACCGATGTCCAGCCCCCTGACCTCGAGACGCGTCTCGCGATCCTCCGAAAAAAGGCTGAGCTCGACAGTCTCCCTGTGCCCCACGAAGTCCTGGAGCTCATCGCTACTCATGTCCGCGACAACATCCGAGAACTCGAGGGGGCACTTATCAGGGTCACAGCTTACGCGAGCCTCAATCACCAAGCGCTGACCCGCACACTCGCTGAGGAGATCCTGGCCGACATTCTCTCCACTGACCAGCCTCGTCGAATCACTCCACTCGCCATCTTACAAGCCACCGCAGATACTTTCGGCTTCACCATAGACGAGCTCTGTGGAACCAGCCGGCGTCGCCCGCTGGTCATCGCCCGCCAGATCAGCATGTACGTCTTCCGAGACCTCACCGACTTCAGCTACCCCGCCATCGCCCGAGAGTTTGGCGGGCGAGATCACACAACGGTCATTCATGCTGTGGACAAGATCTCCGCCCTCATGCGTGAGCGCCGGCAAATCTACAATCAAGTTACGGAGCTTATCTTGCTGATCAAGGGAAGCTGATGAGCCCAAGCGCTCGCTCAAGTCTTTGGCGTCTCGTTCCTTATCATGGATCCTTGCTCATCCCCGACATGGGGACCGCCTTGTGGACTTACCACCTTCTCTGTGGACATCTTGATGGTCGTCCACGCACGAGGCCGCGCCACAAAGGAGAGCCTGTGTCAGCTGGGGATAACAGAGTTGATCCACCAAAGCCCCTGCCTGCACCAACGACGGCTTATCCACAGTCCACAGCCTTATTACCTATTACTATACAAAGATACCTCTATAAGGTAACTGCGAAGGGGAACGATGAAGCTGCGTTGTGAGCGGGATGCTCTCGTTGAGGCATTGGCCGCCCCAAGCCGGGCAGTTGGACAGCCAGGGGGGCGAACAAGAACCTCTGGGGGAGTGCACCTGTCGTTGGCAGGAGATCATCTACGACTAACAGGAAACGATGGTGATCTCACCATATGTGTTGAAACCCTCGTTGCTGGGTCAGAAGATGGATCCTGCCTACTCCCATGTCGTCTTGTGCTTGATATCGTGAGGGCACTGGAGCCGGGGGCGGTGATGCTGGCAGTGGACGACAATGAGGCACACATCAGCGCCGGCAGATCGCAATTCGGCGTTCGGGTGCTGCCAGAGCTTGACTTTGCTCGGCCCCCAGTGTCCGAGGGAGACCCAGTCGAGCTGACGTCAGGGGAGTTCTCAGAGGCGCTTCGCCAGGTGGTGAGGGCCGCCTCGACAGACGAGAACCGACCGACCTTGAACGGCGTATTGCTGGCGGCCCAGCCAGAGGGGCTGCGGCTGGTGGCCACCGATTCCTACCGGTTGGCGGAGCGGTTGCTTGTAGGGCGCGCTGTGCTGGGTGAGGGTCAAGAGGTCTTGGTTCCTGCTCGGGCCCTGGTGGAGCTCCAGCGACTAACTTCCGCTGCGAGCGGGCCGGCGGCGGCGGCGAGCAGCGGGTCCGGAGAACGGCAGGTGACATTGAGCCTGGGCGAGTTTTACGCTACGTTTTGCGTCGGGGATGTCACCTTGACCACCACGCTATTGGGAGATTTTCCCAACATTACGCGGCTATTCAGTCAGTGCTTCGCCAATGAGCTTCTGGTTGGGAAAGAGCCGTTGCTTGAAGCGATTCGTCGTGTTCGTCTACTCGCGCGCGACACAACATCGTGGTTGCATCTGTCCGTGGAACCAGATCGTGTCCAGCTCACAGCCACTGATCATGAGCGGGGGCACGCGAGTGAGGACGTGGACGCCAAGTACGAAGGAGCCGAGCTCACGATGCAGTTCAACCCAACATATCTTACTGATGGCGTCGAGGGGGTGATCGGCGACGAGGTCCTGATAGAGATCGAAGGACCGAGCAAGCCGGTCATGATTCATGCGAGCAGGAGCGATCCATACAGATATCTTCTCGCGCCGCGATCTATCTGATCAGAGTCCCTGAATGTGGGTGGAGCACCTATGGATGCAGGATTTTCGAAACTGCGCAGCTGGAGAGCTAGTCCCTGCACCCGACGGCCTGACGGTCGTGGTTGGTGGCAACGGGCAGGGTAAGACGAATATGTTGGAAGCAATAGGGTACATGGCAACAGGACGATCGTTTCGTGGAGCGCCCCGTGAGGCTTTGATAAGGAAGGGTCAGCATCAAGCGGTGCTCCGTGCCGAGGTGATGCATGCCAGCCGGCGCATACTGGTCGAGGCCGAGCTGGTTCCAAGCGGAAGGGACCGGATACAGATAAATCGTCAGGCGGTCAGACGCATGAGTGATCTGCGTGGAACATTTCAGGTGAGCGTTTTTTCGCCCGACGATCTGGTTCTGATCAAAGGTGGGCCCGCCGAGCGTCGTCGCTATCTGGACGAGACGCTGGTGACGCTCAGGCCGAGGATCGAGCAACTACGCAATGATACGGAGCACGTTCTTCGCCAACGGAACGTGCTGCTCAAACAGGCCGGGGGCCGCGGGACGCCCAGCATTGTCGCCACCCTTGACGTTTGGGATGCGCAGCTTGCCCGGTTAGGCGCGGAGCTTTCAGAGCACAGGAAGTTCCTGGTTGGCCGGCTGGCACCATTGGTCGGCGATGTGTATCAAACATTGTCCGGCCGGAGCGATATTGTGACTCTCGCTTACCTGGCTTCGTGGAGCGGCGATCTGGCAGAGGCGCTGGCGTCGCGCCGAAAGGAAGATCTCCGACGGGGAGTGACGACCCTGGGTCCTCATCGCGATGACATGGAGGTGGCTCTTCAGGTAGGAGACGAAGCCTTGGCGGCGCGCACCCATCTATCCCAGGGGGAGCAGCGCTGTATCACCTTGGCGTTGCGTCTTGGTGCTCACGCGCTGGTGGTGGAGGAGACCGGAGAGAGCCCGGTGCTGCTCCTGGACGATGTGTTCTCCGAGCTCGACGCGACCCGGGGTGCCAAGCTGATACGTCTGTTGCCCTGCGGCCAGGCGTTGCTCACCACCACCGGCAGTTTGCCAGCAGGTGCGTCGCCGGCGGCCATAGTACAAGTCGAGGCTGGCTGCGTGATCTCACCGGTTAAGCAGGAGGTCTGGACATGACATGGAAGCCACTGCCCGCGCGATCCAAAGAAGACAGCCCCAGTGACCTTGGGGTCTCCCTGGATCGGCTCAGCGAGTCGTTCGGCGCCCCGCCCAGTGCCGTGTTGCGGATCGTGTTCGCCCGCTGGGAGGAAGTGGTGGGGGAGGCTCTTGCCATCCACGCCAAGCCGGTCTTGATCCGGCACGGAACGCTGCTCATCGCGGTGGATGAACCCTGCTGGGCCACGGAGGTGAAGTGGCTGGCGGCGGAGCT
The DNA here is from genome assembly GCA_039583695.1 of Acidimicrobiales bacterium. Classification (GTDB taxonomy): domain Bacteria; phylum Actinomycetota; class Acidimicrobiia; order Acidimicrobiales; family JAJPHD01; genus JAVKSL01. Next base: position 28,069 of record JAVKSL010000025.1, read on the forward strand.
CTTGGACAAGCTCGCCACCACAGCCGGCGAGCCCGTGGCGTCCCGAGTCGAGGTCCGAGTACACCGGTCAGGGAGGGGAGACCCACCTGGCGAGCAACGGTCTGGTAAGATGGGGCTCTCGTCTGGGTCCGCCACCCAGGCCACCAACGCAGTTAGCTCTGGCAGACCGGGCCAAAGTGCTCGGAAGCCAGACCTCAAGGGATAGGGAGAGGTAGCCAGTTGGCTCTGCCCGAGAATCGCCCCAGCGGGGTTGACTCGGAGTCCTACACAGGTCAGGACATCGTGGTCTTGGAGGGTCTCGACCCCGTCCGCAAACGCCCCGGCATGTATATAGGCTCCACCGGCCCGAGCGGGCTCCACCACCTTGTCTGGGAAGTGGTGGACAATGCGGTTGACGAAGCGATGGCGGGGTGGTGCACGCGCATCGAGGTCACCCTCCTCGCGGACGGGGGTTGTCGAGTCGTGGACGACGGGCGCGGCATCCCCGTGGACCGCCACCACCAGTACAAGACCAAGTCCACCGCGGAGGTGGTTTTGACCATGCTCCACGCCGGCGGCAAATTTGGAGGCCGCAGCTACAAGGTGTCAGGGGGACTCCATGGTGTTGGGGTCTCGGTGGTGAACGCCCTTTCGTCCCGGCTGGTGCTCGAGGTAGATCGGGACGGAAACCGCTATCGCATGGAGTTTGCCAAAGGAGGTCACCCCCAGGGAAAGCTGGAGCGGGTAGGGCCCTCCCCACGGTCTCATCCCCGCGGGACAGGGGTGACCTTCTGGCCCGATCCGACGATCTTCGACGAGGTCGATTTCCGGGCGCAGACAGTGATCGAGCGGCTCCAAGTGATGGCATTTTTGAATCGTGGGCTGGAGATTCGTGTCTCCGACGAGCGCATCGGCCGGACTCAGCAGGTTCGTTACCAGTACAACGGCGGCATCGTGGACTACGTGCGGCACTTGAACGCGTCCAAGGAGGCTCTATTCAAGCGGGTTGGCTTTCTCGAGCAGGCAGACAGCTCCACAGACAACACCCAAGAGATGGAGGTGGCATTTCAGTGGAATACCGGGTACTACGAGAGCCTCCACTCCTTTGCCAACGGTATCGCCACCGTCGAAGGCGGAATGCATGAGGAGGGGTTCAAAAAGGCCCTTACCAATGTGGTCAACAAGTATGCCCGGGCCAAGGGACTGCTCAAGGACAAAGACGACAACTTTCAAGGTGAGGACATCCGCGAGGGCCTGACCGCAATCTTGTCCGTGCGTCTCACCGAGGCACAGTTCGAGGGCCAGACCAAGGCCAAGCTGGGCAATGTATCAATGCGCTCGCTTGTGGAGCGGGCGACAAACGAAAAGCTGGCTGAGTGGCTGGAGGAACACCCCCCCGAGGGCCGCCAGATCGTCCAGAAGGCCGCGCTGGCGGCTAGGGCGAGGACCGCCGCCCGCCAGGCCCGGGATCTTACCCGGCGCAAGACGGCGCTCGAGGGAGCGGGTCTACCCGGGAAGCTGACTGATTGCTCCTCACGAGATCCACGTGAGTCAGAGCTGTTCATCGTCGAGGGCAACTCCGCTGGAGGCAGCGCGGTCAAAGCAAGAGACCCTCGTACCCAGGCGGTGTTACCGATCCGTGGAAAGATTCTGAACGTCGAGCGCTCCCGCATGGATCGGATGCTCAAGAATGCCGAGATCCGCGCTCTCATCGCCGCGATAGGTGCCGGCCTGGCCGAGGAGTTCGATCTGGCGAAGCTTCGCTATCACAAGGTGATCATCATGGCAGATGCCGACGTTGACGGATCACACATCCGGACTCTCCTCCTCACATTTTTCTTCCGCCAGATGGAGGCGCTGGTGGAGGCTGGACACGTCTACGCAGCTCAGCCCCCATTATTCTCGACACTGGTGGGCAAGGAAAAGGTCTACCTCAAAGATGAGGCGGCTAGGGATCGCCACCTGCTGGCACACCCTCGGGCAGAGTTCCAGCGCTTGAAAGGTCTGGGGGAGATGGACTTCACCGAGCTGCGGGACACGACGACGGACCCGACAAAGCGGTCCCTTTTGCAAATCAACCTGGAGCAGGCCGCATTGGCTGACGAGGTTTGCTCGGTTCTCATGGGTGATGACGTCGAGCTCCGGCGCAGCTTCATCCAGAAGAACGCCAAAGACGTCAGGTTCCTGGACATCTGAGCGTGGCGCGATGACCGATACCCCTCCCTTTAACGACGGCGGATCCAACGGCTCCGCAGATGACGCGGCATCCGTGGTCCCTGTAGAGATTCAGGAGGAGATGGAGAGGTCGTTTCTCGAGTACTCGATGTCGGTGATCGTGTCCAGGGCGTTGCCTGACGCAAGGGACGGGCTCAAACCAGTCCACCGACGGATCCTCTATGGCATGTACGATCAGTCGTTGCGTCCTGACCGGCCGCACGTGAAGTGCGCCAAAGTGGTCGGCGAGGTGATGGGCTCCTACCATCCTCACGGAGACACCGCGATCTACGATGCATTAGTGCGAATGGTGCAAGACTTCAGCCTTCGCCAGCCCTTGATCGACGGTCACGGCGAATTCGGCACGCCCGATCCTGAGACAGGTGGACCCGCCGCCGCGCGCTACACAGAGTGCCGCCTGGATCCGTTGTCACTTCACATGCTTGCCGGGATTGACGAGGGCACGGTCGATTTCACCCCCAATTACGACGGGAGTCGCACTGAGCCAACTGTGCTGCCCTCACGCTTTCCGAACCTGTTGGTGAACGGCTCGCAGGGCATCGCCGTCGGTATGGCCACCAACATAGCCCCTCATAATCTTGTTGAGGCGGTCGATGCCACGCTTTATCTTCTCGACAACCCGGAGGCTACCCCAGATGAGCTGATGGCGTTCGTGAAGGGGCCCGATTTTCCGACGGGCGGCCTGATCCTGGGCCGTGCAGGGATTCAGGACGCCTACCGGACCGGCCGTGGTTCGATCAAGATCCGGGGGGTGGCCGATATCAAGGAAGGTCGCGGCGGGGCTCAGCGTATTGTGATCACAGAGATTCCCTATCAGACCTCTGTCCAGGCAATCGAGAAGAAGATCGCTGAGCTGGTTGGTGCCAGGGATCTGGATGGCATCCGGGAGGTGCGCAACGAGTCGGCCGGCACGGCCACCCGCTTGGTGATCGAGCTGAAGCGCGACGCCAATGCCAACGTCGTATTGAACAATCTTTACAAGCACACACCACTTCAAACGAGCTTCGGGGTCAACACGGTGGCTCTGGTTGACGGGGTGCCTCGAACTCTCAACCTGGCCCAACTGCTCGGAGCGTATGTCCAGCATCAGGTGGACGTGGTCACCCGCAGGACCCAGTACCGTCTCCGCAAGGCGGCTGACCGAGCGCACATAGTGGAGGGTTTGCTGCGAGCGATCGATCTTCTTGACGCGGTGATCGCGTTGATCAGGGGGTCGGACGACCGACCTGAGGCCAGGGCTGGCTTGATGGCGGAACCTTTCGTGTTCTCCGAGGTGCAGGCAAATCACATCCTGGACATGACGCTGGCCCGGCTCACTCGCCTCGGCCGCTCCGAGTTGGAGGCCGAGATGCTCCAGCTGCGCACAACGATCGCGGAGCTGGAGGCAATCCTGGCCGACCCGGGCAGGCTACGTGAGGTAATTCGGGAAGAGCTCAACGAGATTCGCGCCGTTTACAGCGAGCCGCGCCGTTCGCGAATAACGCTGGACCCTGGAGACCTCGATGTGTTGGACCTAATCGAGGACGAGGAGCTGGTTGTCACAATGAGCCGGGCCGGCTACGTAAAGTCGATGTTGGGTGGGACCTTCAGGACCCAGGGGCGGGGTGGCCGGGGAGTGCAGGGCGCCAATCTCAAAGAGGAGGACCTGGTTGCTCACATCATCCACACGACCGCCCATACCTACCTGCTCTTCTTTTCCAACCGGGGACGGGTGTACCGGCTCAAGGCGCACGAGATACCGGTCAAGGAGCGCACGGCACGCGGGACGGCGATCGTGAACCTGCTGCCGTTGGAGCCCGGCGAGGTGATACAGGCGGTGATCGAGACCCGGGATTACGAGACGACTCGATTTTTGACCTTCTTCACCCGACTGGGCCAGGTGAAGCGCACCGGGTTGGGAGAGTACGACAAGTCCCGACGGGAGGGCTTCATAGCGATTGGCCTACGAGATGACGATGAGCTGGTGTCGGTGGTGGCGACCAACGGTGGCGAGGACCTGTTCATGGTGAGCAGGCATGGTATGACGATCCGCGTCTTGGAGGATGACGTGAGGCCGATGGGCCGCGCCGCGAGCGGGGTGCGTGGAATGCGCCTGCGAGAGGGGGATGAGGTAGTGTCCTGCGACGTGGCCAGAGACGATGCCGACATCTTGGTGGTGACGGACGCTGGCTACGGGAAGCGGACCAAGCTGGAGCGTTTCAACCGCCAGGCAAGGGGAGGCCAGGGGGTGAGGGGGATACGGCTCACTGCTCGCCGAGGCTACGTCGTGGCGGCTTTCAAGGTGTCGTTGGAAGACGAGGTCTTGTTGATCTCCTCAGCCGGGGTTGCGATCCGTACCCAGGTCAGGGAGATACCGTCTCAGGGTCGGGATGCCACTGGAGTCCGGGTGATGAGCTTGGAGACCGGTCAGAAGGTCACCTCGGCAGCCCTGGTCCTGGCGAGCCCGGAGGAGGCCGCGTGAGTCGTTTACGAGTCCGGAGGGAACGACCATGAGCCAACGCCCAGCAAGATCGATGTCCGCCAGCTTCGAGGCGCTACGGGCTACCGCGGGCCTCGGGGTGGCGACGCCCCGAGCCAGCTCACCAGTACGGCCACAGGGTCCTCGGCCAGCGGGCCAGACAAGGACGGTACGGATGCGGGTCCGTCGCATCGAGACGGGCACCGTGCTGCTGTTCTCCCTCCTTTCGTATCTCGGTCTGTTCGTGGTCTTTCAGGTTGCTGTGCTGGTCATCTACCTGGTGGCGAGCGGCGGCGGGTTGCTGCACCACCTTCAGGACTTCTTGGTGAGGACCGGGTTCAAGTCCGTCCACATGGGGACAATCGTGTTTGAGATCAGCTTCTTCGGAGGGCTGGTGATGGTGGCCATCGGCACCGTGGTGAACCTGGTGCTGGCTGTGGTGTACAACCTGGTGAGCGACATCGTTGGCGGGGTAGCGATCATCGCCGATGAGCGAGACCTGTCGCGTCGCTAAGCTGACCCGAGCCCGGGGGCTATAGCTCAGCTGGTTAGAGCGCAGCACTGATAATGCTGAGGTCGCTGGTTCGAGTCCAGCTAGCCCCACGACGTTTGTCCTGGTCAGGGGCGGTGTCTTCGGCGTGAAGCTTCAAATAGCGGTCGACCATCGCGCGCGTCGGTGCGCGATGGTCTTCCCACGGGGGGCCGGAACAGGTCTCCGAGACGCTGAGCAGCGTCTTTGTTGGCACTCGAAGTCGCCTGGGCATAGATGCGCAAGGTGGTGAT
>JAVKSL010000026.1:0-5910 GCA_039583695.1 Acidimicrobiales bacterium
TGCTGGGTGGCCGGCGGCGGGGTCAGGGCCGGCGGCGGGGTCAGGGCCGGCGGCGGGGTCAGGGCCGGCGGCGGGGTCAGGGCCGGCGGGTGCCATGCCGCCCAGCCAGCGGGCGAGCGTTTCCAGGGGTCGCTGGGTGGCAGACAGACCGATGCGCTGCGGACGGGCACCGCCGGCCCGGCTGACCAGGCGGTCGAGGCGCTCCAGAGACAGGGCCAGGTGCACCCCTCGTTTGGTGGCGGCCAGGGAGTGGACCTCGTCCACGATCACGTGCTCGACGCTGGCAAGGGTGCTCCGAGCCGCGGAGGTGAGGATCAGGTACAGCGATTCGGGAGTCGTGACCAGGATGTCGGGGGGGTGCTTGGCCAGTGCCCGCCGCTCTGCCTGAGGAGTATCTCCCGTGCGGATACCCACGCTCACCGGGGCGAGGATCTCCCCAGCCAGCTCACCGGCCCTGGCGATGCCGGCCAGCGGCGCCCGCAGGTTGCGTTCCACGTCGTAGGCCAAGGCCTTGAGGGGCGAGACGTAAAGCACTGTCGTGGCCTCGGACTTGCTCGCTGCCGGCCTGGTGAGGAGGCGGTCCAACGCCCAGAGGAAGGCCGCCAAGGTCTTGCCCGACCCGGTAGGGGCCAGGATCAGACAGTGGCCCCCCCGCTCGATCGCCTCCCAACCACCGACCTGGGCGGGCGTGGGCGCGGCAAACGTCCCCTCGAACCACGCCCGGGTGGGCGCCGCGAACCCGTCCAGCGACATCCCAGAGAGGCTAGGCTAAAGCACCAGGGTGCAGTCATCAATCCGGCCGGCGCCCGGGAACAGGCAAGGATGCTGCCAGCCCGGTAGGGACACCCAGCGTCCTCGCAGCGGCGACGAACCTGGCTCGCCTGGCCGTGCTCGGGTTGCGCCACAACCAACAGGGTTGGGCACCAGCAGGGCCTGAGACCCGGCGTTGGGCCAGCTCAGCTCAAAAGTATCGCTCTCGGCCCGATGAGGAGCCGATCATTTCACCCAAAAGTGCCGCCGTGCCCTATTTGGCGCCGCCCAACCATGCACTCAGCACTCCTGGAGGCCTATTGCACACCACCCTCCCAGCTATGATTGGTTGGTTCGCCTTGACCGATAGCGGAGCCGGCGAAGAACGAGCGCAAGCGCCATGACCAAGAGAGCGATCCTCATGGCGGGAGACTTCGTTGGGTCACTACCCATCACGAAATCTGCACCTGTCTCACCCCTGAGTCAGGCGAACACCCCAGGTGGTGGTTACGGCGTCGCCTGGCTCCAGGCGAATGAGGTCCTCTCCGCTCTGGAAGGCGTTGGGCGGACAGGTCATCGGCTCGGTGCCCATGCCGAGGCGCTTGCGGGCGGGGCTCAGCGTGTCACCCGTGTAGATCTCGATGACCGGATAGTGGGCGTCCACCCACAGCTCGACCCTGGTCCCGTCCGGAGCAACGAGGCGAGCCCAGGCCCGACTCAGGTCATCGCGGGCCAGGTCGGTGAACGGTGCATCGATCTTCTGGTCTCCGAGGAGCCTGCCGGCCCGAAAGTCGTAATGAGTGCCTTCGACAGGCTTCCGGCCCGTCGGGAGCTGGCGCTCGTTGTCGGTGAGGATGAGCGTCGCGGCGTCGAGCACCAGGGTGCAGTCATCGATCCGGCCGGCGCCCGGGGACAGGTAAGGATGCTGGCCGGCCCCGTAGGGGCAGGCATCCTCACCCAGATTGGTGGCCGTGGTAGCCACGGACAGGCCATCGTCTCCGAGCTCATATGCCACCCGGACGTCCAGCGTGAAGGGGTAGCCCATCAGCGGGTAGATCACGGTGCCCATCACGACCCGGCTCACCTCGTGCTCCACCGCCTGCCACGAGCGCCAGCGCAAGAATCCGTGGATGGCGTTGTGCTTGCCAGGCTCGGTGAGCGCCACCTGGTGCTCGAGGCCGTCGAAACGGTAGGCACCGTCGGCAAGGCGGTTGGGCCACGGGATGAGTGGCGACCCATGTGCGCCGTCGCACATGGCGTCAGCCGGGTACGGGTCGAGCACCGGACGGTCCCCCACCATGTACTCCCGCACTCCCCCGCCCACCTCGACGATCGTGGCGCGCTGCGCTCCGTGGCGAATCTCGAGCTGGCGGCCTGAGGGTGCTGTCCTCATCTACGACCCACGGTAGCCACCGTGGGTCAAGCGACCAGCGCCGGCGCGAGCCTTCCGGGTCCAGGTGGCCGAAGCGATTGCACTTGGCCCGCTTTACGGTGCACAATCGCGATAGCTTCCGCTTACAGGAGGCTTTCTCGACCTGGGAAGTCGTCGCCGCCCAGCTGGACCCGGCGGGCCAGCTCTACTAACGTGGCGGGCTTCTGAACGCGATCTCTGCCCGCGAGACCTGGCCTGGCGTTGCCCAACCCCGTATGGTCTGCCTGCTGGTTCCCCCTGACCTCGCCATCGAGGAGGTGCTGGGCGCCTTGGCACGCTCGCGGCGCTGCGCGGAGGAGCCTGCCCGCACCGTTCGCCAAACGTGGCTGGACAGCTTCGACTGGCGGTTGCACCGTCGCGGGTGGACCCTGCTACACGAGACCGAGACCCACGTCCCCGAGGTCCCGGGCGCCACCCTGGAGCTACTGCCACACGCCAGCACGGGCACCACCAAGCCGAGCCAGCCGGGTCCCGGCCAGCCCGTGCGGATATGGCTCCCCGGCCAGTCCCTGCCAACGCATCCGGTTGACCTGCCCCCTGGTCGTCTGCGTCAGGCAATCGCCGAAGCCCTGGGGGTACGCTGCCTGGGCCCCGTGGCCGGCACTCTTACCGTCCGCAGGTCGGTGAGGATACTCAACGCCGACCACAAGACTGTCGCCTGGGTCCTCGTCGAGACCTCGACCCTGTCCGGGCGCCTCCCGCTCGGGACCCGGGTGCGCTTGATGCCGGTGCTCGGCTACGACCGGGCCGCCCTCGAGGTGTCGAGCCTGCTCGAAGGCGACCTCGGGCTGCAATCCGCGGAAGATCTCTGCTCGGCTGCCCTGGCCGCAGCCGGTCGCCGCGCGGGGGACTACTCCTCCAAGCTGAATGTGGCCCTGCGCGCCTCGCAGACCTTCGACTCAGCCATGCGGGCGCTGCTCAGCCACCTGATGTGCACGGTGGAGGCCAATCTGGCGGGGGCGCGATCCGATCTCGATCCCGAGTTCCTCCACGACATCCGGGTGGCGGTCCGCAGGTGCCGCTCGCTGCTCGGTGAAGCCGCCCCTTACTTCGGGGACCTGGCCGAGCCGGGAGGTCCCATCGTCCGGCTGCGGGACGAGCTGGCCTGGCTCGGGGAGGCAACCGGCCCGACCCGAGACCTGGACGTGTGGCTGGTGACCTTGGACGAGGAGCTGGCTGGTGGAGCACCGGTGCCCGACGAGCTTGGCGCCCTGCGCGAGGTCATAGAGGAGCGCCGCAAGGTGGCCCACCGGCGCCTGGTCGCCGCTCTGGACTCCCCTCGATTCCGGGAGCTGATGAAGCTCTGGGCTGACGCCACCAAGCCGTACAGCACCGGCCCAGCCAACACCGGGCCGGCGGGTGACGTCGTCATGACGCAACCCGCCGGGCCGATCGCAGCTGAGCTGGTGATACGGGCGCATCGCCGGGTCCTGCGCCGGGGCCGCGCCATCGCAACAGGCTCACCCGACGCAGCGCTCCATGACCTGCGCAAGGCGGCCAAGCGGTTGCGCTACCTCCTCGAGTCCTTCGAGAGCCTCTGTCCTGGCCAAGTGCTCGACAAGGTGGTCGCCGAGCTCAAGGCGCTCCAGGACAACCTGGGAGAGTTCCAGGACTGCGCGGTCCAGGCGGCGAGCCTGGCCCAGCTGGGTCGGGACCTCGCGACCAGCACAGCCGGCCCGTCACAAGCCCTGATCGCAATCGGATACCTCGTGGCCAGCTTGGAGACCCGCCGGGTCCAGGCCCGAGCAGACTTCGCCAAGCGCTTCGCCAGCTTCGAGCGCCCAGCAGCCCGCCAGCTGGTCACATCCCTTGCCCGCGGGCTCGCCTCTGATCCCCGGATCAAGGGTGCCAAATGAAGGTGATAGCCAGCTACTCCATCAAGGGAGGGGTGGGCAAGACGGCAGCCGCCGTGAACCTGGCCTACGAATCCGCCCTCTCCGGGGCCCGCACCCTGCTCTGGGACCTGGACCCGCAAGGGGCCGCCAGCCACTACCTGCGGGTGCGAGCCAAGGTGAAGGGAGGCGGCCACGCCCTCGTCACAGCCAAGGCGCCTCTCGCCCAGCGCCTCAAGGGCAGCGACTTCCCCAACCTGGACCTGCTCCCATCCGACTTCTCCTACCGTCACCTCGACCTCGAGCTGGACGACACCCGTCACCCGACCACCCGCCTGCGCAAGGTCCTCGCTCCCATCGCCGCCGATTATGACTACGCGCTGTTGGACTGCGCCCCGGGGATCTCACTGGTCTCCGAAGCGGTGTTCACGGCCTCCGACGCCCTGGTGGTCCCGGTGATCCCCACCACCTTGTCGGTGAGGACCCTCGACCAGCTGACGGCCTTCCTGGCCGAGCCTGGGGCAGCCGGCCGGCCCAAGGTGCTGAGCTTCGCCTCCATGGTGGATCACCGCAAGCGCCTGCACGCCGAGACCCTCGCCGCTCTCGCCCGCTCGGGCCATGACGTCCTCGCCACGCAGGTCCCCACAGCCAGCGACGTGGAGAAGATGGGGATCCACCGGGCACCGGTCGCCACGTACGCCCCGCAAAGCGCCTCGGCGCAAGCCTATCGAGCGCTGTGGAAAGAGATCAGCTCCCGCCTCTGAGCGCTCGAAGCCTGACGGCTAAGCTAAGCTGACCCGACGATGGTACTCGGCGTCGTCTCGAGGGCACCAGGTGCTCCGGTCGGGATCGAGGTCATCAACGTGCCCGATCCCGGAATGGGCGAGGCGACGGTGAGCATTCAGGCGTGCGGGGTCTGCCATACCGACCTGCATTACCGCGAAGGCGCCATCAACGACGAGTTCCCATTCCTGCTCGGTCACGAAGCTGCCGGGGTGGTCGAGGCCGTGGGGCCCGACGTGAGCTCGGTAGCTCCTGGAGATTTCGTCATCCTCAACTGGCGGGCGGTCTGTGGAGAGTGCCGGGCGTGCCGGCGCGGGCGTCCCTGGTACTGCTTCGCCACCCACAACGCCACCCAGCGGATGACCCTGGCAGATGGCACACCACTGACCGCGGCCCTCGGTGTCGGTGCGTTCGCCGACAAGACACTGGTGGCAGCCGGCCAGTGCACCAAGGTCGACCCACGCGCCAGACCGGCAGCGGCGGGACTCCTCGGGTGCGGCATCATGGCCGGTCTGGGCGCGGCCATGATCACCGGCCAGGTGGGCCTGGGTGACTCGGTCGCGGTGTTCGGCTGCGGGGGTGTGGGTTGCGCGGCCATCGCCGGAGCGGCGCTGGCGGGGGCTTCGAAGATCATTGCGGTGGACCTCGACGCGCAAAAGCTCGCCCTGGCCGCCCAGCTCGGAGCCACCCATCGCGTGGATGCCAGTGCTGGCGATCCGGTCGAGGCCATCCGTGCCCTAACCGATGGGAACGGTGCCGACGTGTGCATCGAAGCGGTCGGCAACCCCAAGGTGATGGAGCAAGCCTTCTATGCCCGCGACCTGGCAGGGACCCTGGTGCAGGTTGGGGTGCCCAGCCCCGAGATGCGGATCGACCTCCCGATGATCGACTTCTTCGGTCGAGGTGGGCAGCTCAAGCCCAGCTGGTACGGCGATTGCCTGCCATCCCGTGATTTCCCCGTCCTGGTGGACCTGTACCTGGCCGGCCGGTTGGACCTCGACCGCTTCGTCAGCGAGACCATCGCCCTCGGCGAGGTCGAGGAGGCCTTCGGCCGGATGAGCCGGGGTGAGGTGCTGCGGTCAGTGGTCGTGATCTGAGCATGACCGGCGGGGA
>JAVKSL010000026.1:6010-32290 GCA_039583695.1 Acidimicrobiales bacterium
AGGCGCCGCATCGGAAGGCGCCGCATCGGAAGGCGCCGCATCGGAAGGCGCCGCATCGGAAGGCGCCGCATCGGAAGGCGCCGCATCGGAAGCCGGCATCCGGGTCGGCAAGCCGAAGACCTCGGCGGTGGGCATCCCGGGAATCGGCCATTCGCTCCAGTACGCGCTGCACGAGATGGGCGTCAAGCGGGGAGCGCGGACGCTGCTCGATTTAAACCAGCCCGACGGCTTCGACTGCCCCAGCTGCGCCTGGCCCGATCCCGCTCCCGACGACCGGCATACCGCTGAGTTCTGCGAGAACGGCGCCAAGGCGGTCGCCTGGGAAGCGACCCGCGCCCGGGTGACGCGTGCATTCTTCGCCACCTGCTCGGTGGCCGAGCTGCGCGAGCAGACCTCCCTCGAACATCACGGGCGGCTCACCGAACCCATGTACCTTGCACCGGGAGCGACCCACTACGCCCCGATCGCGTGGGACGAAGCCTTCGAGCTCATCGCGAAGCGCCTGCGCGCACTTCCCGATCCGAACCGCGCCGCCTTCTACACCAGCGGTCGGGCCAGCAACGAGGCCGCCTTTGTCTACCAGTTGCTGGCTCGCCGCCTCGGGACCAACAACCTGCCGGACTGCTCCAACATGTGCCACGAGTCCACTGGAAGCGCCCTCACCGAGACGATCGGAATCGGCAAGGGAACGGTCAGCCTCGACGACATCACCGACCACGCCGAGCTGATCGTCATCGTGGGACAGAACCCCGGCACCAACCATCCCCGGATGCTCTCCGCTCTCGAGAAGGCGAAGAAGCGTGGCGCCCGCATCGTGGCGGCCAACCCGCTACCTGAAGCCGGCCTGGTCCGCTTCAAGAATCCCCAAACACCCCGCGGCCTGATCGGCGGAGGGACCAAACTGACCGACCGGTTCCTGGCCGTCCGGGTCAACGGGGACCTGGCCATGTTCGCCGGGCTGAACAAGGCCCTGTTGGCCCGGGAGGACGCCGAACCGGGCACCGTCTTGGACCACCCCTTCATCGAGGCGTCCTGCGACGGCTTCGATGAGGCCTGTCGGGCGTGGCGCGAGCTCACATGGCCGGTGATCGAGGCCCAGAGCGGGTTGACCCGCCGCCAGATAGAGGACTTCGCAGGCGACGTGGTGGCGGCGCAAAGTGTCGTCGTCTGCTGGGCGATGGGGATCACCCAGCACCGCAACGCCGTGGCCACCATCCGCGAGATCGTGAATTTCCTGCTTTTGCGGGGCAACATCGGCAAGCCAGGAGCTGGGCCTTCCCCGATCCGCGGGCACAGCAACGTGCAGGGGGACCGCACCATGGGCATCTGGGAGCGCATGCCCGACGACTTCCTGGACCGCCTGCACGACGAACTCGGCTTCGAACCACCCCGTGCGCACGGCTACGACACCGTCGGCACGATCCGCGCCATGCGCGACGGCGCGATCGACGTCTTCTTCGCGCTGGGTGGCAACTTCGTCGCCGCCAGTCCCGACACTGCGGTCGCCGAGGCGGCGATGGCCAACTGCGCTCTGACCGTGCACGTGGCTACCAAACTGAACCGCTCGCATCTGTGCCACGGCACCGAGGCGCTGCTGCTGCCCTGCCTGGGCCGCACCGAGCGCGACGTCCAGGCCACCGGCGAGCAGTACCTGACCGTCGAGGACTCCATGAGCGTCGTCCATATGACAAAAGGGCACCTTCCCCCGGGGTCGGAGCACCTGCGCAGCGAGGTCGCCATCGTGGCCGGGCTGGGACGGGCGTTGTTCGGCGAGGACATCGGTTGGGGTGCGATGGCCGACGATTACCGGGTCATCCGCCGCCATATCAGCCACGTCGTGGACGGCTTCGAGAGCTTCGAGGATCGGGTGCAAGCACCAGGCGGATTCACGCTGCCCCGCGGCCCGCACGACTCGCGAACATTCGACACCCCGACCGGCAAGGCCCGATTCACGCTGAACCGGCTCGACGCGCTGGAAGTCCCCGAGGGACACCTGGTGCTGCAGACGCTACGATCGCACGACCAGTTCAACACGACGGTCTACGGGCTCGACGATCGCTACCGCGGCATCAAGGGCGGTCGAAAGGTCGTCTTCGTGAACGCTGGCGACCTGCACGAGCGGGGCCTCCAAGACGGTGACCGGGTGGACCTCATCAGCATCTGGCCCGACGGTGAGCGCTACGCCAGGGGATTTCGCGCCGTCGAGTACCCCACGCCCAGGGCCTGTGCCGCGGCCTACTTCCCCGAGGCCAACGTGCTGGTGCCACTGGATTCCACCGCGCTCGGCAGCAATACCCCCACGTCCAAGTCGGTGATCATCCGGATCGAACGCTCTGAATGACGCGTTCGCCGCCGGCGTAGACCACGAAGGATCGACCGCGCACGAAGCCGACGAGCGTCATCTTCGACTCAACAGCCAGATCGACCGCCAGCGAGGACGGGGCGGACACCGCAGCCAGCATCGGGATCCCGGCCATGAGGGCCTTTTGTACCAGCTCGAACGAGGTCCGGCCGGACACCATCAGCACGGTTCCACGCAACGGAAGACGCCGTTCGCGCAACCCCCATCCGATCACCTTGTCGACCGCATTGTGCCGGCCCACGTCCTCGCGCGATACCAGCAGCTCGTGGGTCGATCCGTCGAACAGGGCGGCCCCGTGGAGACCGCCCGTCTGGCCGAAGACCTCCTGTGCTGCGCGCAGGCGGTCCGGCAGCGCCACCAGCGTGCCCGCGTCGATTCGCAAGGTGTCCTGGCCGACCTCGTAGGCCGAGCCGGTCACGGTGGCGTCGATGCTGGACTTGGCACACAGACCGCAGGAGCTGTTGGTGAGCCGTGATCGTCCCGCCTCGCCCGGCACCTGAACGGACCCGGCCAGGACGATCTCCAAGATGTTGTACCGGTCGATCCCGCCGTCGCGGGTCCCACAGCCGGTCCCAGGCCAGTAACGAATCGAGATCAGCTGCTCAGTGTGGGTGACGATCCCCTCGCTGACCAGAAAGCCAGCTGCCAGGTCGAAGTCGGCACCCGGGGTCCTCATGGTCACCGCCATAGCACGGCCGCCGATCCGCAACTCGAGCGGCTCCTCGGTGGCCAGCACGTCGGGGCGCCTCACCCCAGCCTGGCCCAGGGTGACCTTGGTAACCAACCGCCGGGCTGTCACCCCCCGCATCTCTACGCCTCGGTTGCGCCAGTGAGCAGCGCCACCACCGTCTCGGTGTCGGACAGGTCACCCAAGACCACGTCCGCGCCAAGGCCGATCAGCTGCTCGAAGGTGGCCCCGCCGGTGGCTACCAGAAGACAGTGCGCGCCGCCTGCGCTTGCCGCCTCGAAGTCGCGAGGGGTGTCCCCCACCACCCACACATCCTCAGGCGTCAGCTCGAGGCCGCGAAGCCGGGCGACTCGGGCCAGCGCCACCGGAACCAGCGCGCAACGGTCCACGTTGTCGCTGCCGTAGGCGCCGACCTCGAGGTCCAGCCAGCGGTCCAACCCGAAAGCCGCCAGCTTGACCACGGCGTTGGGGGCGATGTTGCCGGTGAGCACCGAGGAGATGACGTCAGGATGGGCGGCCAGGGCGGCCAGCACCTCGCCGACCCCGGGCAGGACTGCGCCGTGCTCGGCGACCAGATGTGCGCTGGCTGCCAGGCACTCCTCCAGGTGGCGCAATACCACCGGAACATCGGCGTCAGCCTCCATGAGAGCCAGGTACTCCCCCACGATCTGCGGGTCGGTCTTGCCGCCCATGCGCACCGCCCCCACCAGGGGCGTGCCGGCCAGCACCCGGCCAGCCCCGAGCTCGACGGCCCGGTGGATGGCCGCCGGCCCCACACCTCCCGAAGTGAGGAGGGTCCCGTCGACATCCCACAGCACCAGGCGCACTCCCGCTGAGGCTACCTGCCGTTCTTTGAAAAATTGCACCCCCCGCTACGGCCCCCGTGCCCACCCACCATCTATTCGCCGCTGAGTTGGCCTAACCTGGTGCTCCTGATGCTATCGGTGCTGGGCGTGAACGGCTTTGACTGGATCGACATCGTGATCATCCTGCTGGCTCTGATCGCCGCGGCCCGGGGCCTGCGACTCGGCGCTGCGGTCCAGCTGCTCTCCTACGGAGGGTTCTGGCTCGGCCTGGTCGCCGGCGCACTGATCGCTCCCAGTTTGGTGAAGGGGATTCACGACGCCGTGACCAAGGCAGGGGTATCCCTCGCAATCGTGTTCGGAGTGGCGATCATCCTCGGCGCAATCGGTCGGATCGTGGGGACCCGGCTGTGGAGCGGCCTGCGTCACATCCACCTGGGTAGCATCGACGCGGCTGGCGGAGTCGCGGTGGCCGTGGTGGCGACCCTGCTGGCCTGCTGGTTGGCCGGGACCATCCTGGTGCAGGGGCCCAGCGCGGTCGTCGCGAGCGGGATCAGCGAGTCGGGGATCCTGCGCGCGATGGACCGGGTACTGCCACCCGCTCCTTCGGTGTTCAGCCACATCGAGGCGTTCGTCAACACCTCAGGACTTCCCCAGGTGTTCAACAACATCGCTCCGCCGCCGTCCGGACCGGTCCCGCAGGCCAGTCCCGCGCAAGTCAACGCGGCCGTGGCTGCCGATTACGGATCAATGGTCAAGATCGACGGCCGAGGCTGTGGCGAGATCATAGAGGGCTCCGGCTTTGTGGTGGCGCCAAACCTGGTGGTGACCAACGCCCACGTCGTGGCAGGCGTCCCGGACCCGATGGTCATCGGGACCAACGGTGTGTACCACCACGCCGTGGCCATCTATTTCAACCCCAACTTCGACCTGGCAGTGCTGAAGACCTCCGGCCTGAACGAGCCAGCGCTTCACATCAACACTTCGGACGTCGCGCGCGGCACGACTGGCGCAGTCCTCGGCTACCCCGGTGGTGGCCCGTTCACCTCCGGCCCCGCGGGGGTCCTATCGGTGCTGAATGCGCAGGGCCCGAACATCTACGGCAGCGGCACCACCACCCGGTTGCTCTACGAGATCCAGGCGAACGTCCAGCCTGGGAACTCAGGCGGCCCCCTGGTGGAGCCGAACGGCCTGGTCATAGGCGTGGTCTTCTCCAAGTCTGTGTCCTACCCGAACATCGGCTACGCCCTGGCGTCTCCCGGCGTCGCCAGCCGGGTGGCCGCCGCCGAAGCCAACCCCACCCCCTCCGGCACCGGTTCCTGCGTCAGCTGAGGCTCGCGGCCACCGACTCGAGGAGCGAGCCTGTGGCCAGCAGGGCCTCCTCGGAGTTTGCCGGGCCGACGAGCTGGAGGCTCGCCGGCAGGCGTGCAGCCGGGACGGGAAGCGCGAGAGCTGGTAGACCAGCCAGATTGACCGGGCCGGTGGTGAAGGTGAACGGAAAGTGCCCGGCGGTCTCGAAGCTCGGCGGGAAGCCGACCAGGGTCGGCAGCACCAGGGCATCCACATAAGCGAGCAGCCCGTCCAGCTCGGCGCGCCAACGGCGCTGGTGATCTAGGACCCCAGTCAAGCTGGACCCGCTCGCTGCCGCTCCCCGTTTGAGCCTGGCGGCCACCGCGGGGTCGAGCTGGTCGAGGTCGCCCAGCAAGTGACGATTGGATCGGGCAGCCTCGGCCTCCAGCAGGTAGATGCCCGCCCGCCAGGCCGCCTCCCAACCAGGCAGGACCACCTCGGTCACCTCGAAGCCTCCCGCCCGCAGCAAGGCGTCGATGGCCGCCTCGACTCCTGGGTCCACCCCGGGCGCGGAGGTCGCCGCCCCACTCCCCAGGCGAAGGCGGCCCAGGCGCCGGAAGGACCGCTCTCCAACCACGAAGCCCGGCTCCAGCCAGCACATCCCGGTGACCAGGCCGCCAACCGACAACGCCATAGGGCCCACGGTATCCAGGCTGGGTGCAAGGGGCCAAACCCCTTCGGTCGAGATGCGGCCGTGCGTGGTCTTGAGCCCGGCAGTGCCACAGCAGGCAGACGGGATGCGGATGGAGCCACCCGTGTCTGTCCCGTAGGCCACGTCGGCCTCGCCGGTGGCGACCGCCACCGCCGAGCCACTCGACGACCCCCCCGGCACCAGGCGCGCATCGAGTGGATTCAGGGGAGTGCCGAACCACGGGTTGACACCATCGGTTCCGAACGCCAGCTCCACCAGATTGGTCTTTCCGACAATCGTCGCTCCCGCCAGCCTCGCCCCAGCGATGCACGCAGCGTCGCGCGTCGCGACCGCGGCCATGCTCGCGACCAAGCGGCTTCCCGCCGTGGTGGGCACTCCCGCCACGGCGATCAGGTCCTTGACCGCCAGACGGGGCTGACCCGGCTCGCCCCGCAGGCGCCGTATGAACACAGTCGTGTGCATCAGGCCAACGAAGCTAGCTTGAAGCCCTTGACGATGATCGCAGTCCGAGCCCGCCGCTGCCCGGGCGGCGCTTGGCTGGCGGCCTTCCTCGTCACTTTCGCCCTGGCCGGGCTGTGGGCGCTGGCGAGCCCGGCCTTCAGCGGCCCCGACGAGCCGGCTCAGGTGATACGCAGCGTCTCGCTGGTGGAGGGGACCATCCTCGGCCGGCCACTGGGCGGGCCGAGGACACAGGTGAACGTCCCGGGCTGGCTCAGCGGCGCCAACGCGGTGCCGGACTGCATCAAGGGCCAGCCGGACTCCTCGGCCGGGTGCGAGCCAGCCCTGGACGCTGGGGGAGGGACTATCAGCGAGATCACCTACGTGGGGCGCTACCCACCTGCCTATTACGCCATCGTCGGCTGGCCATCTTTGATCTCCAGCGGGAAGCTGGCTCTTTACCTGATGCGCCTGACCAGCGCAGCGGCGTCGGCCGTGTTCCTGGCAGGGGCCATCACCTGTGCCCGCCGCTCGCGCCACGCTCGGGGGCTCCTGCTGGGGATTGCCGTGGTGGCCACCCCGGAGGTGTTCTTCCTGGCCGGGGTGATCAACCCCAGCGGCTTGGAGATCAGCACGGCGATCTGCGTGTGGACCGCGGCCGTGGTCGCCTGTGAAGGGGAGAGGGCCGCGACGTCCGTCCTGGTCTGGCTGGCCGTGGCCGGCGCTGTGATGGCCAACGTAAGAGCCCTGTCTCCCTTCTGGGTGCTGGTCATCGGGGTGTCGGTGGCGGCCTATGCGGGGCGTCGGGCTGTCCTGGCCTGCCTTGGCGACAGGAGGGCCCAGATCGCGCTGGCGGTCGTGGTTGGATTTGGCGCCCTGGGTACGGCCTGGACCCTGGTCACCGGCGCCCTGGCAGTCCTGTCGAGCGGGACTCCGTTCCCCCACGGCGCCGGACTGTGGTTGCGCCTGGGCCTCACGCTGGAGAACTTTGGGCCCGAGACGCTGCAGATGGTTGGTGTCTTCGGGTGGGTGGATACTTACCTACCCGCAGCCTGCTACGTCGTGTGGCTGGGCCTGGCTGGCGGTCTCACCGTGACGGCGCTGGGCCTCTCGCCCCGACGGCGCCGGGTCGCGCTGGCGGGCTTCGCGCTGGGCAGCTTGGCGATCCCGGCCGCCATACTGGTCAGCCAGAGCGGCACCGCGGGGATATTTGGCCAGGCCCGGGACTGGATGCCCATGTGGGTGGGCCTACCCGTGCTGGCCGGACACTCCCTCGGCACCGGCAAGTTGAGCCTCCGACAGCAACGCCTCACCAGCGCCGGTCTCATCGTGTGCCTCGAGGGGGTGCAGGTATTTGCCTGGGCGTGGGCGCTGCGGCGCTACCGCACGGGCTCCGGCCACGTGGCGCTCGCCAGCCCGGCGGCATGGAGCCCGCCCCTACCAGCGCCCGCCCTGCTGGCAGCCGTTATCATATGCTCTCTGGGACTGGCTCTTGTGTGCCTTCGGGTGCCGGGCGGACGAACAGCCAGCGGTGGTAAAAGGCATACTTGGCGAACCACAGCGCCCCGTAGGTCCCGAGGAACGCTGCTCCGAGCACCGAAGCCCTGGGAATGCCATGAAGGGTAATGCTCGTGGCCACCACCTTGGTGACCACCGTCGAGCAGACCGTGCTCGTGATCGAGGTGATCCAGTACAGGCTCACCTGGCGCCCGACGCGGTCCCGCTCCGCCTCAGGCCATATCCAGTACCGGCTGAGCAAGTACGAGGGCACCGTACCGACCAGGTTGGCCAGCAGCGCCGAGGAGGTGGCGCCGAGGGTTGCGGTGGCGGTCAGGCCGATCAGCATCCCCTCGCTGAACACTGTGGCCACCCCCGACGTGGCGCCGTAACGGATCAGACGGCCCCAGCGCTGGCCGGTGACGAACCGTGCGTACGAGCGCCCGAGGATGCCGAGGAACTTGCCCGGGGCGACCTCTTGGCCTGATTCGCTCAGCTCGGTGATGCTCATGGGTCTGGCCTCGTCGATCACAGTCGCGGAAACGTCGGCTTCAAGGCCGTATCGAGCCGAGTGTAGTCCTCCTGGACCGTATTCGCCAGTGTCTTCAAGTTGCGCTGGCCCACCTCGGCTTCGAATGCAGCCCGGTCCGGCGCCCCCGCCACGTAGGTGAAACCCTCCCCCGCCAGCTGCACGGCATGCAGGAGGGCACTCGCCTCGCCTCGCTTGGCCCGCGGGAAGGTGATCGATTCCAGGCTCGAGGCAAAGCCGGAGTAAGCGCTGCCCTCGGCGGCGTACGCCAGCTCGACGCAGGAAAGGCTCGGATCGTTGGACCGGCAGTTGTCGAGCATGGCCCGCGCCTGTTTGTCAGCGGTGACGAAGTTGTCGTGGGCCAGGCTCAGCTGCAGCTCCGCTCCTATGGACGAGAAGCCAAAGCTGAGGCCGGCTGATTCGTCCACATACCAGTACGCCACCTCCGAGGCCAGACCGACCACCAATAGGACCGAGATGATCACCTTGGCTCCGACACCCAGCGGTGTGGGAACCGCTCGCCCGCCTGAGCCGTTGTCAAGGACCTGGAGCGGCTCGGCGAGCAAGCCGCTCGGGTATGCGGGGGTAAGGAGGATCAGGTAGGCAAAGACCCGCAGGTAGAACCGCATGATCGAGGCCATTGCCTGGAACAGCTGGGGAGGCATCCGACCGCCGATCACCAGCATCAACCAGATCAGCACAGAGATGACCTGCAGCCCGCCGCTCACCGATACGCCCACGATGTACGCGGGAATCACCAGTATGAGGCGGAACGCAACCGCAGCTCGGTTGAGCCGACCCGGAGGTGGCACGCTCACCCGGACCGGATAGTTGAGCGGCACACCCATGTCGAAGGGCGGGTAGGCATCCACCAGCAGCCCGACATAGGCATAGACCCGGGCCATCCACCCGAGATAGCCTGCGAGGAACTCTGCGGCCCAGCGCGGCAGTCGCCCCATGAACAGGGCGGCGACCCAACCGATCAGTGCCACGACCGCAGCGGCGATGCTCAGGAGGTAGATTACGATCAGCTGGGGGATCGCCAGGATGATCCTGAAGGCGACACCCGGTTGCGCCGCCGCTCGTAGACCACCTCGAAGCCGATCAGACCGGTTCTATGCACCCCCAGGTCGGTCACTTGGGCCGGGCGCCCTTGGACTGCCTGCCCGGAGCAGGGCGGGCCGGCTTGGATGCCTTTGCGGGGGCGCCACGAGCGGCGGGAGCCGCCTTGGGAGCCGCCTTGGGAGCCGGGCCGGCCGGAGCGACGGGGTCGCGGGTGCGCATCGCGCCGGGACGACGATGCGGGCCGCCCTTGCCGCTCATCCGGGTCTGGCGGGATGCCGCCCGGCGTATCTCCCGGCTCATCGACTCCGGGCCGCCCTTGCCCTGGAGGGCCTGCTCGAGGGTGGGTAGGCGCTGGGCCTCCGGAAGCTGGTCCATCGCCCTTCCCACCTCGCGCAGCTCCGGGGGCAGGGGCTTTGCCTTGCGCTTGGAGCGCTCCATGAACTTGATGAGCCGCTTGGCGTAGGTGCGCCTGATCAGGCCCACGCGCATGAGGCGGCGAAACATGGCTGCCCGGGCACCCCCGGGTTGGTCGCTCTTAGAGCTCATTGGTGGTGGGTGGGCACGGGAGTGGGGCGAAGCCGGGCATATTCCTCCTAAGGCCGTGCAGGGAACGCTTGTGGTCGAGGAAGTCTACGAGCACATAGTCTCCCAGGTTCTCCGGGGTGGTGAAGAAGGCCCGGCCTCCGTTCAGCGCCGTCATGCGCTCGACGAAGGTGCGCAGGTAGCCGGTGGCCTCCAGCATGAAGGTGTTGATGCGGATGCCCTCCCGGCTACAGCGGGCGACCTGAGCCAGGGTGGCCTCGATGGTCTCGGCGCTCGGCGGGTAGCTGAAAGCCACCGACCCGCCGGGCAGGAGGTGCGCGGTGGGCTCGCCGTCGGTGATCATCATCACCTGCTTGGCGCCGGCATGGTGGGCGAGCATCCGCCGGGCCAGGATCAGGGCGTGCTCCATGTTCGTGCCGTACACGAAGTCCCAGGAGAGCTCGGGGAGCTCTGAGGCTTTGAGCTCCCGGGCGACCTCGCTGAAGCCGACCAGACCCAGGTAATCCCTCGGGTAGCGGCTGGCGATCAGGGATTGGAGGGCCATGGCCACCCGCTTGGCGGCCAGGAACCGGTCGCGCATCGGCATGGACATCGAGCAGTCGATGGCCAGGACCGTGGAGGACCGGGTGGTCGTCTCGGTCCGCTCGACCTCGAAATCCTCCGGCTGGAGACGGACGGGGATGCCGGCGCCGCGCTGGAGGGCATTGTGCAAGGTGCGCTCGATGCTGAGGTTGAAAGGGTCTCCCCACTCGTAGGGGTAGGTGGAGCCCTCCCGCTGATGTCCGAGGCCTGGCTTGTGCAGGGGGTGGTCGCCGATTCGGTCCCGGGTCAGCCTGGAGAAGACCTGGGCTAGGGCGTTCTCGCCGATGCGGCGCATCCCGCGGGGGGTGAGGGCGAGGCGACCCTCCCGCTGGGCGATCAGGCCCGCCTCCTCCAGCATGGCGGTCAGCTGGGCGAGCCGTTCCAGGGAGGCTGCGTCGGCGTCGCCGAGCAGCTGGCGGGCCTTGTCCAGGTCCACGTCGGCCAGGGCTCCGGGAGCCTGCGCCGCCGCTAGCAGGTTCTCCAGCTCGTCGATGTCGGACAGGGCCCCCATCACACCTGCGGCCTCGGCGAGGCTCAGAGGGTCGAGTCCGTGGAAGACCCGCTGGTTGTCCCACCCGGCTTGCGGAAGTGCTTGTCGGAGGTTTCCTGCCAGGCGCTCGACCTGCCAGCGCAGGTCCATGTCGGCCAGCAGTTGGTCGGTCATGGCGGCCAGCTCGGCGCGCTGCTCGGGGGTCATCGAGGCCAGCATCGAGGCAGCCGCCGCCATCTGGGCCGCAAGACCTCTGAGCAGCTCGTCCAGGTCCGCCGGGCGGTTGGGGAACATGTCGCCAAAGCTCTCCATGAAGGCGTCGAAGCCGGGGTCGAGGGGGAGGCCTTGGGCGCGTTGCTCGATCATGCGGTTGAGGGCGTCGAACATCTGGCGCTGGCGTTCGAGGCTCTCGGGGGTGTGCTGGGCAAGGGCCCCGGCCATCTGGTTGAACTGGCTCTTCATTATCTGGGCTCGCAGATCGTCGAGGAGGCTTTCGAAGCGCTCCCGGGCCTCGGTGGAGGTGAACTCGTATCGCTGCAGGGCGCGGATCCGGCCGGCCAGGTCGGGAGGGACCGCGTCGAGCTGGGCTCGGCGCTCGTTGGTGAGCTCGCTTGTTGCGTGGCTGCGGGCCGGGTCGGCCGAGCTTGCGGCGGCGTCGTCGAGACGCTCTAGGCCGGCCTGCTCAGTGTCGATCACCTCTCGGAGGGCTCGGGCGATGTCCTCGTGAATCCCGCCCAGGTCCCAGCGGTCCAGCTCGTCCCGGCGGTGCTGGCGGAGGCGTTCGAGCATCTCTCGCAGGCCATTGACCCGTTGACCGTTGCGGTCCTCGAAGCCGGACTGCAAGAGCCGGCGGAGGGCCGCACCGAGGTCGCCGTGGTAAAGCAGGTCGTCGTTGAGCTGAGCCAGCACGTCGGTGGCGTCGGACTCGAAACCGACCTGGGTTCCGTCCCAGCGAGAGTAGATGTAGGTCACCGGTAGGCCGCTCGGGGGCGGGTGTCGGGGGCGGTGGCTCGGGGGCCGGTGTCGGGGGCGGTGGCTCGGGGGCGGGTGTCGGGGGCGGTGGCTCGGGGGCGGCACCCGACCTCATGGGGCGCGCTCGGTCTCTCCAGCTGTTGTTGTGGCGATAAGCGCCAGTGGGCGGTCATTTCCGCCACATGAACGGCTGGCGCCGGGTAGCCGGTCGCATTAGTCCCGGTCCTCGTCCCTACGGCGAGGGCGGCCGGGACGGCCGCCTCCAGGGACCTCCGGACGGGGGCGTGGGTGGTCCTCCCTTCTGGCGCCGCGATCCCTACCCCGGTAAGCGGCCTGGCCGGGTCCTGGCGCCTTGTTGAGACGCTTGGATAGGTGGAGCCCTTCCAGGACCAGCTCCGCGGCACTTGCCAGGTCAGCGGAGCTCGCCTCACGCGGCGCGCCTGCCTCACGCGGCGCGCCTGCCTCACGCGGCGCGCCTGCCTCACGCGGCGCGCCTGCCTCACGCGCCAGCGCTCTGGCCGCCAGCGCGAGAGCTGGCAGGCCAGCCGCTGATTGGACGTAAGCCGCCGACTCCAGCTCGGCGCCCGCATGCACGACCGTGTGCTCGTCGAACTCGGCGATCACCGCGCTCAGCTGGTCAGGACTGAAGCGACCCCTAAACGTCGCCAGCACCGCCGAGCTCACCAAGCGGTCCAGCACCTCCGAGTCGCGGCCCTCGTCGGCCATCTCGATCTCCACCTTTCCGGCGCTGGAGGCGCCGATGGCCGCCAGGTCGCTCACCCGGGGAACCACCTCAGTCTCCCCGCAGCGCAGCGCCCTCCGGGCTGCGCTCGCCACCAGGGTCTCGTGGTTGGCGATGCTCAAACGCACCGACACCCCCGAGCGCTGGTTCACCGCCGGGTCAGCCCGGGCGAGCTGGCTGACCCGGGCCACTATCTCGGACATGTAATCGGGCACGCGGACCTGCAGTCCGTCGACGAGGAGGGGCGTCGCCTCCTGAGCCACCACGGCCAGCTCTGTGGCAATGTCCCTCGGGTAGTGGGTCCTGACCTGGGCGCCGAAGCGGTCCTTGAGCGGGGTGATGATCCGGCCCCGGTTGGTGTAGTCCTCCGGGTTGGCTGAAGCCACCAGCATCACGTCGAGGGGCAATCGGATCCTGTGACCCCTGATCTGGATGTCGCGCTCCTCGAGGACGTTGAGCAGCGCCACCTGGATGCGCTCGGCCAGATCGGGAAGCTCGTTGATGGCGAAGATCCCCCGGTTGGTCCGCGGCACCAACCCGTAGTGCAGCGTCAGCTCGTCGGACAGGTACCGACCCTCTGCGACCCGGATCGGGTCCACCTCGCCGATCAGGTCGGCCACCGAGGTGTCGGGAGTGGCCAGCTTCTCGCCGAAGCGGGTCTCGCGATGAACCCACTCGATGGGCGTGTCGTCGCCCTGGGCGGCCACCAGGTCCCGGGCGTAGCGAGAGACCGGACGGTAGGGGTCGTCGTTGATCTCCGAGCCGGCGACGACCGGCAGCCACTCGTCGAGCAGGCCGGTGAGCGCGCGGATGATGCGGGTCTTGGCCTGGCCGCGCTCCCCGAGGAATATGACGTCGTGGCCAGCCAGCAGGGCGTTCTCGAGAGCCGGCAGCACCGTGTCGTCGAAACCGACCAGGCCCTCCACCACCGGGCGCCCCGTAGTGATACGGGCCACGGCATTTCGCCGGACCTCGTCCTTGACGGTGGTGGAGACCCAACCCGAGTCGCGCAAAGCTCCGAGTGTGGTCGCTCTGGTGCTCACCCGGCCAGGCTATTGGGCGAGGTGGCCCACCGGGACGGGCTGCTTCCAGGTTGTGAAAAAGCGAGATTACCCCAACCCCGCCGCTCTGCCCGCACTGATGATGTATGCTTACATCATGCAGCGAACCCAGATCTCCCTCACGGCAGAGGAGCGGCGAGCCCTCGACGCAGTGGCTGCACGCACCGGGCGCTCGGTCTCGGCCCTGATCCGAGACGCGATCGAGACGGTGTACGGCGTGGAGCGCTCCAGCGACGACGACCTGGCCGCCATGCGCCAGGCATTCGGCTCCTGGAAGGACCGCGACCTGGATGGTGCAGCTTGGGTTGACCAGCTGCGCCCAGGATCACGCCTGTCGCAGCGCGAATCGTGACCGCGTTGGTCGACACCTCGGTGCTGGTCGATTATCTGCGTGGTCACCCCCGCGCTGCTGAGCTCTTGGAGGCCGAGCGAGCGGCCGCACCCCTGCACGCCAGCGAGATCACCCGCTTGGAGATCCTCGCCGGTATGCGCCCGTCAGAGGAGGACGAAACACGCTCTTTGCTGTCGATGCTGGCGTGGCATCCCGTCGACGAGAAGGTGGCCGAAAAAGCCGGTGCCCTGGGCCGGCGATGGCTGCCCAGCCATCACATGATCGACAGCGCCGATCTCGCCATTGCTGCCACCACCATCCTCGGTGAGTCGCGACTGCTGACGCGCAATGTCCGGCACTTTCCGATGTTCCCGCACCTGCGCGCGCCGTACTGATCCGGAATATGGTGGCCTCCGTGGGCACTCCGGTCGTCATCGGCAAGGCCCGGAGCGGATCCAGAGGTGGCCCCGCGGAGCCGACCGGGAGGCGGGACCGCTGGTGGGCGCAACCTGTGCTCACCATGGCAGCGCTGACCGCCTTCGTCGGGTACGGCCTTTGGGCAGCCCTGCGCAACGGGAACTACTACGCCGCCCCGCTGCTGTCACCCTTCTACTCCCCGTGCCTGGTCTCCACCTGCGCCTATGTCTACGGGCCGATAATCCCGTCGTGGTGGACCTATCCCGCCCTTGCCGTGCTCATCTTTCCCCTCAGCTTCCGGTTCACCTGCTACTACTACCGCAAGTCCTACTACCGCGCATTCTGGTGGTCGCCGCCAGCATGCGGGGTGGCCGATACCAAGCGCCGGTATACCGGAGAGAGCCGCTTCCCCCTCATCTTCCAAAATATCCACCGGTTCACCTGGTACTTCGCGATCATCTTCGCCGTCATCCTGTCCTGGGACGCCATCGCTGCCTTCCGCTTCCCCGGTGGGGTTGGCGTGAGCGTGGGCACCCTGATCCTCACGGTTAACGCCATCCTGATCTGGTGCTACACATTGTCCTGCCACTCTTGCCGCCACCTGTGCGGCGGCCGCCTCCGGGATTTCTCCCGGGCCCGGCGACAGCACTGGGTCTGGAAGCGCCTGTCGGTGCTCAACGCCCACCACATGGCGTTCGCCTGGACCAGCCTGGTGTGGATCGCCTGGGCCGACTTCTACGTGTGGCTGGTGGCGTCGGGGGCGATCCACGACCCCCGCCTTATCTAAGCCTGAATCCACCGACCGGGTGCCACCCAACGGCCGCCTGGCTCCATCTCGACTCCCCCGGATGCCGACGCACCCTGAACCTGATCGCTCCAGAACGCCTGCCAGGACGCCTACCTCTCTGCCGCAGCCCGATGTTTCCGGAACTTCACCACCAACTACTCCCGCCAGCAGCCGGGCGACGCCCGAGGTGGGGCAGACGGTGCGGGCAAGGTCGGAGTTGTCGTGATAATGGACAAAAAGCGTTCACCATCACGACAGTTACGGCTTTCAGCGCCTCGGCTGGCAGGCCGTCCAGCAGCGTCCTGGAGCGATCAGGGCAGAATATGCAGATGTCGATGCCTGCGCTCGAGACCCACGACATGGATGTGCTGGTGATCGGGGCCGGCGGCGCGGGCCTTCGAGCCGCGATCGAGGCCCGGCAGGCCGGGCTGCGCACAGGTGTGGTGTGCAAGTCCCTGCTCGGCAAGGCCCACACGGTCATGGCCGAAGGCGGCATAGCTGCGTCGCTCGGAAACGTGTGGACCGAAGACAGCTGGAGGGTCCACTTCCGCGACACGATGCGCGGCGGCAAGATGATGGCACACTGGCGCATGGCCCAGATCCATGCGCAGGAGGCGCCCGAGCGGGTCCTGGAGCTGGAGAGCTGGGGAGCAGTGTTCGACCGGACCCCCGATGGGCGGATCGCGCAGCGCGACTTCGGCGGGCACCGCTACGCCCGGTTGGCCCACGTCGGGGATCGGACCGGCCTGGAGATGGTCCGCACCCTCCAGCAGCGGGCGGTCTCGCTCGAGACCGAGGTCTACATGGAGTGCGTGATCCTGCGCCTGCTGACCAGCGACGGGGAGGTGTGCGGGGCGCTGGGGGTGTGGCGGGACTCGGGCAGGTTTGTCGTGTTCAGGGCCAAGGCCGTGGTGCTGGCGACCGGCGGGGTGGGCAAGGCGTTCCGGGTCACCAGCGCGAGCTGGGAGTACACCGGCGACGGTCAGGCGCTGGCCTTGGCGGCGGGGGCCGAGCTGGCGGACATGGAGTTCGTGCAGTTCCATCCGACCGGCATGGTCTGGCCACCATCCGTGGCCGGGCTGCTGGTCACCGAGGGGGTACGCGGGGACGGGGGGGTGTTGCGCAACTCCGAGGGACGGCGGTTCATGTTCGACTACGTCCCGGCGTACTACGCGGCGGAGACAGCCGACACCGAAGCGGAGGCCGACCGTTGGTACGCCGACAAGGTCAACAACCGCCGCACCCCTGACCTGCTGCCCCGCGACGAGGTGGCCCGGGCAATCAATGCCGAGGTCAAGGCCGGCCGCGGCGGCCCGCATGGGGGGGTGTGGCTGGACATCGCCAGCCGGCACGACGCAACGTACATCCGCCGGCGCCTGCCCTCCATGTACCACCAGTTCGCCGAGCTGGCCGACGTCGACATCACCGCCACCGCAATGGAGGTCGGGCCGACCTGTCACTACATGATGGGAGGCGTGCGAGTGGACCCGGACACCGGCGCGACCAACCTTGGTGGGTTGTTCGCGGCCGGAGAGGTGGCCGCCGGGCTGCACGGCGCCAACCGCCTGGGCGGCAACTCCCTCGGTGACCTGCTGGTGTTCGGGCACCGGGCCGGTCTGGCCGCGGCGGCTCGCTGCGGCGAGGTCAGGGCTCTGGGCGTGCTGGACGGGTCGCAGGTGGGCACGGCTATCGCCGCAGCCCTAGCTCCATTTGGCCGGGACGAAGGTGAGAACCCCTACTCGATCTATTCGGACCTCCAGGGGACGATGCAGTCCCTGGTGGGGATCGTGCGGACCGGGGCCGAGCTGCGCCGTGGCCTAGAGGAGATCGGGGCGCTGGAGCAGCGCCTATCCCAGGTGTCGGTGGAGGGGAACCGCCAGTTCAACCCTGGGTGGCACCTGGCGCTCAGCCTGGGATCGCTGCTCGGGGTATCGCGCTGCATCGCCACCGCCGCCCTGGCCCGCACCGAGAGCCGGGGGGGGCACACCCGCGACGACTACCCCGACCCGGACCCCGCCTGGGGGGCCGTAAACCAGGTGGTGCGGCTGGAGGACGGGGAGCTGGTTTACCGGCGTGAGAGGGTTCCGCCGATGCCCGACGATCTGGCTGCCCTGTTCGAGGCGGCCCAGTGAGCACGGCAGAGGTGGTCCTGGATGTGTGGAGGGGCGACCCGAGCGGAGGCAGATTCGTCTCCTACCGGGTCCCAGCCACCGAGGGCGAGGTGGTGCTCGACGTGATCTTGCGCCTGGCGGCCACCCAGGCGCCAGACCTGGCGGTGCGATGGAACTGCAAGGCCGGCAAGTGTGGCTCGTGCAGCACAGAGATCAACGGACGCCCGGCCCTTGCCTGCATGACCCGGATGAGCACCTTCCCGCCGGGTCGGACCATCACCGTCGCCCCGATGAGATGCTTCCCCATCGTGCGTGACCTGGTGAGCGACGTGTCGTTCAACTACGAGGTGGCGACCCGGATCCCCGCGTTCGCGCCCCGGGGCGCCGAGGCCGACGGGACCCGGCGGATCGCTCAGGTCGATGCCGACCGGGTGCAGGAGCTCCGGCGCTGCATCGAGTGCTTCTTGTGCCAGGACGTGTGCCATGTAATACGTGACCATGAGGAGAACAAGGCTGTCTTCGCCGGGCCGCGATTCATGGTTCGCCTTGCCGAGCTCGACATGCACCCGCTCGACACCCTGGACCGCCGGCCCCTGCTCCGGGGCGAGCTCGGGATTGCGATGTGCAACATCACCAAGTGCTGCACCGAGGTCTGCCCGGCGGGCATCCACATAACCGACAACGCCATAATCCCGCTGAAGGAACGGGTCGCCGACGCCTACTTCGACCCGGTGGCCTGGCTGGGCCGCAAGATCGCCCGCCGCCTTGGCCGGGGACCATCCCGCACTCAAGTCGGCTGAGCCTTACGGGACAAGGCCAAAGCCCTCGGAGGCTGCCGCGGCGCGCAATGCTTCGTCGAATAGGGCAATGGTCGCGCAGGATGGGTCGGCATCACGGACCGCTCGAGCGCTGAGTAGCTGGACCGCATCGTAGGCGCGCAAGGACCGGCTTGGGCTAGCCTCGCGGGCAAGATGGCCCGGTTCCTGAGCCCGGAGTGGATGGACGAGCTCACCCGGGCTGCGGCCGGATTGGTCTCGGCCGAGCAGCTCAGCCTTCAACAGGTCGTCAGCCATGCCGACGGCTCGGTGACCATCTACGCCCTGTGCTTCGGACCCGAGGGGCTGCGGGTGGTGCCCGGCGGGGTGGAGTGCCCCGATGTGGCTCTGTCTGCCGACGACGAGACAGCCGCGGCGATCAACCGGGGCGAGCTCAGCGCCCAAGCGGCGCTGAGCGCCGGGCGGGTACGGGTACAGGGTGATTCAGGCGCCCTGGCGAGGAACCAGTCGGCCCTCGCTCGGGCACAGCAGCTCTGGGGGGCGTTGCGGCCCCGCACCAGCTATTGAGCCCCGGACGCGAACCGTGAAGCAATCTTGCCAGAACCTCGCCTTACCTCAA
The DNA here is from genome assembly GCA_039583695.1 of Acidimicrobiales bacterium. Classification (GTDB taxonomy): domain Bacteria; phylum Actinomycetota; class Acidimicrobiia; order Acidimicrobiales; family JAJPHD01; genus JAVKSL01. Next base: position 24,826 of record JAVKSL010000026.1, read on the forward strand.
GGACCAAGCTCTTGAGTTTCATCCTCCGTGGGCGCTAGATTCAAACTCACGGACCACTACCCACAGGAGGCACCAACTGTGACGCTCACCGGGGTGATCGACGACCACGTGCTGGCACACTACCGGGTCCTTCTCGACGCCGAAGACGCCGCGTTCAACGAGCTCGAGCATGCCTACGAGGATGGTGACAGAGACCACTTCGAGACCGACCTCGACGCCTGGGGCAAGGCCATCCGGGCCAAGCTCGCCTACCTGCACCGCATGGGGGTGACCGTGGATCCTGAGCCCTCCCCGGCCTGAGCCCTCCCCGGCCCGAGCCCTCCCCGGCCCGAGCCCTCCCCGGCCCGAGCCCTCCCCGATTCGCCATTGGCCCCGAGCTAGTTGCGTCCTGAGCCAGTTACGTCAGCAACGCTAGCCAAGCCCGAACCGTGTCCTACCGAGCACCTGATGGCCCGAGATGGCCTCGCCAGGTAGGCATGCCAGCCCGCGTGATACAAGGTCCCGCATATCACAGCTCACCAGCCAAGCTTGTGAGGCGCGAGATGCCGCTACGTAAGCGGCATCGTAGGCCGAGATGCCGTGCTCTTCGCCGATCAGCGCCGCGCTCTCGACGAGTGCCGCCTCGACACGAACCAAGCCACCGTCGTTGGCCAACGCAACCACGCGCTCACGTAACCGGTGCGCCGCTGATTGGTCCCGCCACGAGCGCAACGCCACGTTGGTCACCTCGTAAAATGCGAGGTCAAGTGTGGCCAGGGGATCGGTGCCCTCGAGCAACCGACGAGAGTGGTCGTGGTTGGTGTCGTCGGGATCCTCACGCGCCAGCAGGACGCTCGCGTCCACAAGCCAAAGTGTCAACGCTCAGGTCTAGTCGCCTTGACCAGCTCGGCCACCCCGCCCCTGTGGCCGGTGACCGGTCCGTCGAGGTCGTCGATCTCCGCCATTCGCTCAATACGGCGAGCGCTTCGTTGTCGCAGCGCCTCTTCGGCTAGCTCGCGTAGGAGCCCGCTCCGAGTGGTTCCCCGGAGGCCTGCCTCCACATCGACCGCCCGAAGCAGGGCATCCGGAAGCGACACCATCACCTTGGCCACCCCATCAGTATACCCGGTATTGCCAGTCCCAACACCCAGTCCCAACACCCAGTCCCAACACCCAGTCCCAACACCCAGTCCCAACCCAGCACCTAGCCCAGCAGTCCCCTGACTGCCTCGCGCTCGGACTCCAGCTCCTGTGCGCTGGCCCGCAACGCCGACCAGCCCGCCGCATCATGGACGAAACCCCCGGCCACCTCCCAGCTCGAGCCGTCCGAGCGCAGCGGGTAGCCGTAAACCAAGCCCTCGGGGACGCCGTACTCCCCCCGGCTCGCCGCCGCCACCGCCACGCAGTCGTTCGCTCCAGTGGGCCGAGAAAGCCCCACCACCGTGTCGATCACCGCGTTGGCCGCCGAGGCGGCCGACGACGCTCCCCGGGCTTGGATCACCGCAGCCCCCCGCCCCCGCACCGACTCGACCAACACCGCAGGGTCCCGGAGCGCCACCGGCTGGGCCCCCACGAGGGAGTTGGCAAAGTCGGGGTATTGGGTCGATGAGTGATTCCCCCACACTGCCATGCGGCTCACCGAGGCCACCGCTACCCCACACTGGCGGGCCAGCATCGTGCGCGCCCGGTTGGCGTCCAGTGCCATCATGGCGAACCACCGGTCGGTCGGGACGTCGCGGCCGTGCGATGCGGCGATGAGCGCGTTGGTGTTGCACGGGTTGCCGACCACAACCACCCGAACGTCAGCCGCCGCATGGGCAGCGATCGCCGATCCCTGAGGCCCGAATATCCCGCCGTTCACCGCCAGCAGCTCCGCCCTCTCCATACCCGCGCGCCGCGGCACGGAGCCCACGAGCAACGCCCAGGATACCCCGTCGAACCCCACGGCCAGGTCCGACGTGTCGATGACCCCCGCCAGCAGCGGGAAGGCACAGTCGTCCAGCTCCATGACCAGCCCCCCAAGGGCCGTCATCGCCGGGGGGATCTCGACCAGGTGCAGCACCACCGGGGTGTTCGGGCCGAACATGGCGCCCGACGCAATCCGGAATACCAGGGCATATCCAATCTGGCCCGCGGCCCCGGTGACCGCCACGTGCACCGGGGACCTCAAAGCCGGTCCACGACTGCAGAGGCAAACTCGCTGGTCTTTACCAAAATGGCGCGATCCATGAGCCGGGCCAGATCAAATGTCACTATCCGATCGGCAATCGTGGCCTCCAGCGCCCGTACTATGTCGTCCGCTGCAGCCTGCCAACCCAGGTGCTCGAACATCAGCACACCCGACAGCAACAACGAGGCCGGGTTCACCACGTCCTTGCCGGCGTACTTGGGAGCGGTGCCGTGGGTGGCCTCGAATATCCCGTGCCCGCTCACGTAGTTGATGTTGCCCCCCGGTGCCATGCCGATCCCACCGACCTGCGCAGCCAGCGCATCCGAAAGGTAATCGCCGTTCATGTTGAGCGTTGCGATCACGTCCAGGTCCCTGGGCCGATGCAGAGCTCTCTGGAAACAGATGTCGGCGATCACGTCGGAGACCAGCACCTTGTCTCCGGGGTCTCCGCCACAGTCCTCCCAGCTCACCGCGACATCCGAGAACTCCTCGCGAACCAGCTCATATCCCCAGCTACGAAATGCGCCCTCGGTGAACTTGCAGATGTTCCCCTTGTGCACCAGCGTCACGCTCGAACGGCCCCGACTCACCGCATAGTTGAGCGCGGCGCGGACCAGGCGCTTTGAGCCGGTAATGGATACCGGTTTGATCCCCACACCCGAATCGGCCCGGATATCCCAACCCATCAGGTCGCGAAGATACGCGATGAGCCGCGACGCCTCCAGAGTCCCCTGCGCCACCTCCATGCCAATGTAGACATCCTCGGTATTCTCCCGAAATATCACCATGTCCACCAGCTCGGGGTGGCGGACCGGCGAGGGGACACCTTTGAACCACCGGACCGGGCGCAGGCACACATACAAGTCGAGAATCTGGCGCAGGGCCACGTTCAGGGACCGGATGCCTCCTCCGACCGGAGTGGTGAGCGGCCCCTTTATCCCGATCAGGTGCTCCCGGAACGACTCCACTGTCTCGGCCGGAAGCCACTCACCGGTCTCGTCGTGGGCGCGCCCGCCGGCCAGGACCTCGGTCCAGGCGATCCGGTGCCCGTGGCGGGCGGCTGCGGCGTCGAGGATCGACCGCGCCGCCGGCCAGATGTCCACCCCGATCCCGTCCCCCTCGATGTAGGGGATGATCGGCTCGGCGGGCACGCAAAGGGCCCCGGTGGGGCTCATGGTGATCTTGTCGGGCATCGCCCAAGCTTAGCCGCGGGCACACCGGCGTTCGTGGGACATGGTCTTTGGAGGAATACAGCCTCATTTCTCCAAGCACCCGTGCCCACTCAGGACCCGTGACAAATGTCATGCGAAACTCACGACACTTGGCACTCCCGCCAGCCCGATGGGCTTCTTAGGCTTTTGGCATGATCGATAACGCAGTCAGCTTCGTGAATGTGCACAAGAGCTACGGGGCCACCAAGGCGCTGGCTGGGGTCAGCTTCGACGTCGCCCGGGGCGAGACCGTGGCACTGCTCGGGCCGAACGGCGCGGGCAAGTCCACTGCCGTGGGGATCATGCTGGGCCTGCGCAAGGCGGATGCTGGCAAGGTCGCCCTTTCCGGCCTGACCCCGACGGGGGCGGTGAGCGCCGGGCGGGTGGGGGCCATGCTGCAGGCAGCGGGACTGCCCCCAGGGGTCACGGTCAACGAGGTGGTCTCACTCGTCCGGCGCCTCTACCCCCGCCCGGTCCCGCTGGGGAGGCTGGTCGACATGGCGGGGCTGGGCGACTTTGCCGGGCGCAAGGTGGACGGGCTGTCCGGGGGCCAGGCGCAGCGGGTCCGTTTCGCCCTGGCGGTGGCCGGGGACCCGGAGCTGGTGTTCTTGGACGAGCCGACCGTGGGGATGGACGTGGAGGCCCGCCGGGCGTTCTGGCGCTCCATGGAGCGCCTGTCGGGCAGGGGATGCACGGTGGTATTCGCCACCCACTACCTGGAGGAGGCCGACGCGGTGGCCGACCGGGTGGTGGTGCTGGATCGGGGGAAGGTGGTCGCCGACGGGACCGCCGCTTCGATCAAGGGAAGGGTCAGCTCCCGGATCGTGCGCTTCGAGCTGCCCGGCGCCGATCCGGGGGCGATGATGGGCCTTCCCGGTGTGGTTGACGTGTCGGTGAACGGGCCGCGGGTCACGCTGCGCTCGACAGAATCCGACGCCACTGTGCGTGAGCTGCTCGGCCGTCACACCGCGGTCCACAACCTGGAGGTGACCGGCGCCGGCCTCGAGGACGCATTTCTCGCCCTTACTTCTACGGATAATGGGAGGTAATTGAAGATGGTCGCATTCACCCGTTTCGAGGTCGTTCGGATACTGCGCAACAAGCGCTACATAATCTTCACCATCGGGCTGCCGCTGGCTTTCTACTTCATATACAGCGGCATCTACTCCAAATCCTCCTTCCAGGGCACCAGCTTTGCCGCGTACTACATGGTCTCGATGGCCGCCTTTGCCGGCTTTGGGGCCGCCCTGGGGGCCGGGGGCACCCGCCTGGCCATGGAACGCAAGAACGGCTGGATCCACCAGCTCCGCATCACCCCCCTGTCGGCAACCGCCTGGCTGGGGACCAAGCTCACCACTGCGCTGTTGGTGGCGGTGCCCTGCATCGGGGTGGTGCTCATCGCGGGCGTGGCTGCGCATGGTGTGTCGCTCCCGGCGACCCGCTGGGCCCAGCTGGTGGTGAGCATGGTGCTGGCGACCATCCCGTTCGGGATCATGGGGATGGTGGTCGGCTACCTGTTCGACGAGGAGTCCGCCCAGGCAGGCCAGACGATAATCCTGCTCGGCCTTTCGATCCTCGGGGGCCTGTGGTTCCCCCTGAGCATCTTTCCTGCGGCCCTGCGAGACGTGGCCAAGGTGTTTCCCTCCTACGGCCTGGGCGCGGTCGGGCGGGCCGCTCTGGTGGGCCAGGGCCCGGGCTGGGTGCCGGTCATCGGGCTGATGGGTTGGACCGTGGCGCTCGGGGTTGCGCTGGCCTGGCTGTACCGCCGGGACGAGACCCGCGCGGTGGCATGATCTACCCGGTTCGACTCATTTGAGCCAGAATGAGACAGTGGCCACCGCGCGGTCTGCCAACGATTTCGCCCGGGTGTTCAGCCCGTTCGGCAAGCGTGGGCCAGTCTTCAACCGGCGCATGGGCCAGGTGTGGGCCTACGTCTGGCTCAGCTATCTGGCCTACCCCACCGTCGGGCTGCTGGAGAGCCGCGCCTCTGCCCTGCATGTGGCGTTGACCCTGTTGGTGGCGGTGCTGGGCGCGGCCTGCTACGTGAGCCTGTTTGCCCGGCCCTCGCTGTTGCGCCCGCCAACTGCGTGGACCTGGGCCGCGCTCGCCGGGCTCGGAGCCGCCACTCTTGCGCTCACCGCCTACGACAGCCCTGACTGGCTGTATATGTTGTACTTCGCTGTCTCGGGGTCGGCGTTCCGCATGTCGGGCCGCCAGTTCCTCCCGGTGTTCGCAGGATCATTGGGCACGCTGGCACTGGCGGGATGGCTGGGTGGGCTGGGCCTGTCCAACGTTGGCTATGCAGCCGGCGGCATGTGCGGGATTGGCGCCCTGCTCTGGGCGTTTCGCCGGGCGCTGGATGCCAATGTGGCCCTCCACGCCGCTCAGGAGGAGCTCGCCCGGCTGGCAGTGGCGGAGGAACGGCTGCGCTTCGCCCGAGACCTTCACGATCTGCTCGGCCACAGCCTGTCGGTCATCGCCCTCAAGGCCGAGCTAGCCGGGCGGCTGATCGGGGCATTGCCCGGGGTGGCCGGGGTGGCCGGGGTGGCCGGGGTGGCCGGGGTGGCCGGGGTGGCCGCCGCATACGCCGAGGTGGCTGACATCGAGTCGGTAGCCCGGGCGGCGCTTGCCGAGGTGCGAGAGGCGGTGGGAGGCTACCGGCGGGTCGCCCTGGCAGCCGAGGTCGCTTCGGCCCGCTCGGCACTGGCAGCTGCGGGGATCTCGGTGGAGCTGTCCGGATTCGGGGATGGTTTGCCTTCGAGCCTGGCCGCCGAGGTGGAGGAGGCGGCGGCGTGGGTGCTGCGCGAGGGCGTCGTCAACGTCGTGCGCCACAGCAGCGCCACGGTTTGCTCGATCTCGATGGAGATCGGCGCCTTCGAGATGGTGATGGTCGTTGCCAACAACGGCCGCGGTGCCGCCGGGGCGGGAAGCGATCGCGTTTATGCACCGAAACTGGGAACAAGCGCGACAGCTTCCCCCGAGGGCGAGGGTGGCCACGGCCTCTTCGCCGCTGGGGCGGGAAGCGATCGCGTTTATGCACCGAAACTGGGCACAAGCGCGACAGCTTCCCCCGAGGGCGAGGGTGGCCACGGCCTCTTGGGCCTGAGCGAGCGAGTGACCGCGCTCGGTGGCCAGCTTCGAGCCAGCCAGCTGCCCGAGGGCGGGTTCGAGCTGAGGGTGAGCATCCCTCTTGGACCCAAGCTGAAGACGGTCGAGCCGCAGCGGCCTACTACCGCCGGCTCGGTGTAAGCTCGTTGATCCGCATCCTTCTGGCCGAGGACCAGTCGATGGTCCGTGGGGCACTGTCGGCCCTTCTCGGGCTCGAAGGCGACATGGAGGTTGTCGGGCAGGTGGCCCGGGCCGACGCGGTGGTCCCGTGTGCACTGGAGCTGCGCCCTGACGTTGCCCTGCTCGACATCGAGATGCCCGGCGGGGACGGGCTCAGCGCCGGGACAGAGCTCCACAAAGAGCTGCCGCAGTGCAAGGTCCTGATCCTGACCACCTTCGGGCGGCCCGGCTACCTGCGCCGGGCAATGGAGGGGGGCGCTGCCGGGTTCTTGTTGAAAGACGCCCCCGCTGCCCAGCTGGCAGAGGCGATCCGGCGCTGCCTGGCGGGAGAACGCGTGGTGGACCCGACGCTGGCCGTGGCAGCATTATCCGAAGGGACCAACCCCTTGACCACGCGCGAACGGGAGGTCCTCGCCTCCGCCAGGCTGCACCCGACAGTTGCCGAGGTCGCCGCCGCAATGTATTTGTCCGGTGGCACCGTGCGCAACCACCTTTCGTCGGCAATTGCCAAGCTCGGCGCACGCAACCGCTCCGACGCCATACGCATCGCCGAGCTGAAGGGCTGGCTCAGCTGAGACTTCGGCATGCGCCCAGATGAGATCAGACGAGACTTGTCCTCAGGCTAGCCAAGTCAGCTCGATGCTCACCGCCAGAGCCTCTGAAGGGCCCCCCGGTAGACCCCCTTGAGTGGCGTCACGTCCGCGTAGTCGCGAGCGCGACCGAGAACGACATGGCGCTCACCCACCGGCTCAGCGTTGGTCGGATCCATCGGCAACCAGTCACCAAGCCAGACCTCCACCCAAGCGTGGCCCTCTCC
>JAVKSL010000027.1:0-30350 GCA_039583695.1 Acidimicrobiales bacterium
GCGGGTTGAGATTGATATGTCAGCCGAGGAGCATTTCCGGAGGTCTGGGGCCGCTCGTCTCGCCTCTTGCGAGCTGAGTTCGCCCACCTGCGCCTTTGCCCCTGCGGAGCAGTGTTGTGGAGCCCCTCGTGGTTTGTCTCCACGGTTGGCGGCGCGCCTTCAGAGGTCGTGCGGCGCTACGTGGAGGACCAGAAGGCGGCCGCGTAGATGACCCTCGTCGAGGCCCGCTACCGCTACCGCCTGCGGGTGGGTCCTGCCCAAGCGAAGGCTCTCCAAGGCGTGTTCGACACCTGTCGTTTTGTGTGGAACCAGGCGCTCGGGCGTTGGGGGGACCTGTGGCAACACGAGGGCGAGCGCGTCTACTACGGCGATGCCGACAAGGAGCTGACCGACTGGCGGGGGCGCTTCGACTGGCTGGCCGAACAGCCCTGCGTGCCCCAACAACAGATGCTGAGAGACCTCTACCGGTCCATCTCCGCCTTCTTCGACAAGGCGAACCCGGCCGGGCGGCCCCGCTTCAAGGCCCGCAAGGCCGGATACGCCACCGCCCGATGGACCCGCAACGGCTTTGGCGTGTCTGGCACCGGCGCCGGGAGGGGTCCCGACGACGGTCTCTGTGTGGCGGTGGCTGGTGGGCGCATCCCCCTGCGGGTGGTGTGGTCCAGGCCCCTGCCTTCCGCGCCGAGCAGTGTCAGCGTCTATCGGGACAGGGCCGGGCGATGGTGGGCCAGCTTTGTGGTGCGAGTCGAGACCCCCGAGGCGCCCCTGGCACCCACCGGGCGGGCTAGCGGCCTCGACGTCGGCCTGAGCACCTTCGCCACCGCCGAGGACCCTGGTGCGGATGTGGCCAACCCCCGCTTCGCCCGGACGGCTGCCAAGGCCCTGGCGCGTTCTCAGCGCAATACGGCCCGCAAGGCCAAGGGCTCGAAGGGCCGGGCCAAGGCCAAGGCCCAAGCGGCTCGTGTGGCTGCACGGGTGGCCAACCAGCGCGCCGACTTCCACCACAAGGAGGCCCGCAAGCTGGTCGCCGCCTACGACCGCATAGGCATCGAGGATCTGGCGGTCAAGAACATGTCCGCTCGGGGCAAGGGCCGGCACAAGGCCGGGCTCAACCGCTCGATTGCCGATGCCGGCTGGGGCCTTGTTACATGCCTGCCGGCAAGCATGTAACTGCTAAGCTGGGGGTCGTGCTCGACGAACCGACAGAGGCCGACCTGGCTGGGCGGATCCGGATCGTGATCGGCCGGCTCGGTCGCCGGCTCCGCCTGACCCACGCCGGCAACGAAATCTCGCCCAGCCAGCTGGAGGTCTTGGGGATGCTGGTGAGGCGGGGGCCCCTCCGCCTGGCGGACCTGGCTGAGATCGCCGGCATGAACCCGACGATGCTGTCCCGCGTGGCGTCCAAGCTGGAGGAGGCGGGGTGGGTGGTGCGCGCTCAGGATCCTTGTGACGGGCGTGTGGTCCATCTCGCGGCGACCGAAGATGGGCGCCATCTGTACCAGGTGATAATTACCGAGCGGACCGATGCCCTTCTGGTTGGTTTGGGCCAGCTCTCCGAGGCCGAGCGCGCCACGCTGAGCGCGGCGCTGGGCGTTCTGGAGTCCCTGGCTGAAGCGCTGAAGCGCCAATCAAGATGAGCGTCCTGAACACGACGCGGCGCACGTTCTCGTCTCTGTCCACCCCGAATTACCGGCGTTTCTTTGGCGGCCAATCAATCTCACTCATAGGGACCTGGATGCAGATCACCGCCCAGTCGTGGTTGGTGCTCACCTTGACCCACTCGGCGGCCGACCTCGGAATTGTCGTCGCCCTTCAGACGCTTCCGGTGCTGTTGTTCGGCCCCTACGGCGGGGTCATCGCCGATCGAGTCAACAAGCGGCGCTTGATGGTCGTGCTGCAGTCCATGATGGGGATACAGGCATTGGTGCTGGCGGTGCTGACGCTGAGCCATGTGGTCACCTACGGTGACATTTGCATACTGGCCTTTGTGCTCGGACTCAACAACTGCTTCGAGAATCCTTCCCGTCAGGCGTTCGTGCTCGAGATGGTGGGTCCCGGCGACCTGCGCAATGCGGTCAGCCTCAACTCGACGATGACGAACGTAGCCCGGGCGATCGGTCCGGCCGTGGCCGGGGTGCTGATCGCCACGGTTGGGGACGGCTGGTGCTTCGTGGTCAACGGTGCCAGCTTCGTGGCCGTCGTGGCTTCTTTGATTTCCATGGATCGGTCTGCTCTGCGTCCGTGCCCCCCGACCGTCCGTGCCCGGGGTCAGCTACGTGAGGGATTTCGCTACGTCTCTCGAACGCCGAAGCTGGCTGTGCCGTTGGTGATGATGGCGCTGGTGGGGATGCTGGCGTACGAGTTTCAGGTCACGTTGCCGGTTGCCGCCCTGCGAGTGTTCCACGGTGGCGCCGAGACCTATGGAGTGATGACTGCGGCGATGGGGTTCGGGGCGGTGGTCGGTGGGCTGGTCACGGCAACCCGAGGCCGCACGGGGATACGCGCGCTGGTCGGGGCCGCGACGGTATTCGGTGTGTCGATCGCCTTGGCCGCGGTCACTCCAGTGCTGGTGTTGGAGCTCGTCGCCTTGGCGTTGGTTGGGTACGGAAGTGTCTCGTTCCTCTCTATGGCTAACTCTACACTACAGCTTGAGACTGAGTCTCAGATGCGGGGCCGGGTCATGGCGCTCTGGTCGGTCGCCTTCATGGGTACGACGCCGATCGGGGGACCGGTCATCGGGTGGATCACGGGACTGGCCGGTGCCAGGGTTGGGCTGGGCGTGGGAGCGGTCTCGTGCTTCGTGGCCAGTGCCATCGGGCTGGCGGCGATGTGCTGGCTGGGTAGCCGCCCGCCGGGCTCAGGACCAGCGGTCCCGTCGGTGGAAGGGCGGCAGCAGCTCCGACCGTCGCTCAACACGACCTCAGCCGGTTAGCGGCGCTGATGACCGCCCGGAGGGAGGCGTCGAGGATGCTGGAGTCGATCCCCACCCCCCAGGTTCGGGTGCCCTCCGACCCGAGGACCTCGACATAGGCCACCGCAGTGGCCTCGCTGCCGGCGGTGAGGGCGTGCTCGTGGTAGTCCAGCACCGACAGGTCGAGGCCCAGCTCTGAGCGAAGGCCGTTTACCAGGGCCGCGACCGGGCCGTTCCCGTGGGCCGTGATAGTCAGGTGCTCGCCGTCCACCAGCACCTGAGAAGTGACGGTCGTGCCACCTGGCGCGCTGGATGCTGGCCCACCCGAGACGACCTCGCTGGAGAGGAGCCTGATGCCAGCGTCGTCGGGGAGGTAGGTGCGGCTGAACACGTCCCACAGCCCGGCGGGGCTGATCTCGGTGCCGCTGGCCTCGGTGACCGCCTGGACTGCCTTGGAGAACTCGACCTGCAGGGACCGGGGCAGGTCGAGGCCGTGCTCCGCGTCCATCAGGTACGCTACACCGCCCTTTCCGGACTGGCTGTTCACCCGGATGATCGCCTCGTAGGTGCGGCCGACGTGCTTTGGGTCGATCGGCAGGTAAGGCACTTCCCAGGTCTCGTAGCCTTCGGGCAGGGCAGCCATTCCCTTCTTGATGGCGTCCTGGTGTGAGCCCGAGAAAGCCGTGTACACGAGGTCCCCGGCGTAAGGGTGGCGCGGGTGCACCGGCAAGCGGTTGCAGTGCTCTGCCGTGCGGCGCAGCGCGTCGATGTCGTGCAGGTCGAGCTTGGGGTCCACACCTTGGGTGAGCAGGTTGAGGGCCAGGGTCACCACGTCCACGTTGCCGGTACGTTCCCCGTTGCCGAACAAGGTGCCCTCCACCCGGTCGGCCCCCGCCAGCTGGGCCAGCTCCGCTGCTGCGACCGCGGTTCCGCGGTCGTTGTGGGGGTGCACGCTGAGGGTGATCGCCTCGCGGCGGCTGATCTGGCGCCCGAACCACTCGATCACGTCCGCGTAGGTGTTGGGCCCGTACATCTCGACCGTGTTGGGAAGGTTGAGGATCATCGGTCGTTCAGCACAAGGCTCGATCACATCCATGACTGCCTCGCAGATCTCGACTGCGAAGTCGGGCTCGGTGCCGGTGAAGCTTTCCGGTGAGTACTCGTAGGTGATCCGGGTTTGGGGCACCGACTCCTCGCGTTTTTTGACCAGACGGGCTGCGCTGGTGGCGATGTCGATGATCCCGCCGCGATCGAGCCCGAAGACAACCCGGCGCTGCAGGGTGGAGGTGGAGTTGTAGAAGTGCACGATGGCGTGGGGCGCTCCGGCGATTGCTTCGTAAGTGCGGTCGATCAGCTCAGGGCGGCACTGGACCAGAACCTGAACGGCGATGTCGTCGGGGATACGGTCCTCTTCGATGATCTGGCGGATGAAGTCGAAGTCGGGCTGGGACGCGGCCGGGAAGCCGACCTCGACCTGCTTGAAGCCCATACCGACGAGGGTCTCGAAGAAGGCCAGCTTGCGGGCCGGATCCATGGGGTCGATCAGGGCCTGGTTGCCGTCGCGCAGGTCCACGCTGCACCAAACGGGCGCGCAGGTCAGCTGGCGGTCCGGCCAGGTGCGGTCGGGCAGCTCGAGGGGTCGGCACGGTCGATACTTCTCGAAGGGCATATCGCAAGGAGTCGGGTAGGAGTAGGCAGCCATGGGAACCTCTGGTGTCGGAAGGGCGGTCGGGGCGGTCGGGGATTGGGCGGTCGGGCGGGCGGGCGACAAAAAACCTCCCGGCCCGAAGGCACAGGAGGTTTCGGCGAGCACCGATGTGGGTGCTCGCCTACATGAGAAGCAGGAGGCCGGTTGTCGAAGCGCTACATGAGGTCATCGCCGCGCGAGTATAGCAGGCAATCTTGAACCGGTTCAGGATGACGCCTCGGTGTGAGGCGGCCGGGCGAGCCACGCGGACAACCTCGGGTGGTGAGTGGGCACGGCGGGTTGGCGCAGCAGGCCTAATTTCTCCAAAGGGCCGGGTACCCTGGGATCGTGGACGACCGCATGCGTGAGCTTGAGCACGAGTACGAGGATTTGATCGAGCGGCTCGCCGATCCTTCGGTCTTCGCCGACCAGCACCTGGTCCGGGACCTGTCCCGGCGGCGCAAGGAGCTGGAGCCCGTTGTGGCGGTGCTCAGCCAGCGTCGGGCGGCGGCCGCGGACCTCGAGGCGGCCCGGGAGATGGCAGCTGAGTCGGTGGGCGAGGAGCGCGAGCTGGCCCGGGCCGAGGTGCGCGGGGCGGAGGAGGCCCTGGCCGCGCTGGACACCGAATTGGAGGGGCTGTTGGTGATGCGGGACCCCGACGACGGAAAGGGGGTGATAGTCGAGATCCGGGGGGCCGAGGGGGGAGAGGAGGCCAACCTGTTCGCCAAGGACCTGTTCGAGATGTACACCCGCTGGGTCGACCAGCGGGGCTGGAAGGTCGAGCTTCTCGGGTCCGACGTGTCGGATCGGGGCGGCTTCAACGAGGTGACCGCCCTGGTTCGGGGCGACGACGCCTGGCGGCACCTGCGCCACGAGGCAGGGACCCATCGGGTCCAGCGGGTACCGGTCACCGAGTCGGCGGGGCGCATCCACACTTCTTCGGCTACCGTCAACGCCCTTCCTGAGGCGGCCGAGGTCGAGGTGCACATCGAGCCCGGGGACCTCAAGGTGGACGTGTACCGTTCCACCGGTCCGGGGGGCCAGTCGGTGAACACCACCGACTCGGCGGTGCGGGTGACCCACCTGCCCACTGGGATCGTGGTGGCCATGCAGGACGAGAAGAGCCAGATCCAAAATCGTGCCAAGGCGATGCAGGTGCTCCGGGCCCGCTTGTTGAGAGCCGAGCGGGACCGCCAGGCTGGCCAGGCTTCCGAGCAGCGCCGGGCGCAGGTGGGGGGGGGCGGGCGCTCCGAGAAGGTCCGCACCTACAACTACAAGGAGAACCGGGTCACCGACCACCGTATCGGGCTCACCATCTACAAGCTGGACCGGGTGCTCATGGGCGAGCTCGACGAGATAAGCGACGCCCTGGTGGCCGACGCCAGGGCGGCCCAGCTGCGGGGTGAGGGCTGAGCGGCGCGGGGCGTCGATCCCCCGTGACGTGGCGGTCGCTGCTGGGCTCGGCGGAGGCGGCGCTGGGCCGGGGGGCCGAGGCCCGTTGGGTGATCGAGCGGGCCGCCGGGCTGGAGCGTGGCGAGCTGGTGGCGGTGCTGGACGAGCTGGCGCCGGCCCGTGCGGCGGGGTGGTGCGAGGAGATGATCCGGCGGAGGGGGCTGGGGGAGCCGCTGCAGTATGTGTTGGGAAGGTGGGGATTTAGGGGGTTGGAGCTCTTGGTGGACCGCCGGGTGCTGATTCCGCGGCCTGAGACCGAGGTGGTGGTGGAGGTGGCGCGGGCCGAGCTGGAGGCGCTGAGGGGGGCGAGGCTGGCCGCGGCGGTGGGTGGGGGCGGTGCAGCAGGCGCGGCTGGGCCGTTGGGCCAGGCCGCGGGGCCGGTGGTGGTCGAGTTGGGCCAGGCCGCGGGGCCGGTGGTGGTCGAGTTGGGCCAGGCCGCGGGGCCGGTGGTGGTCGAGCTGGGGACCGGGTCGGGGGCCATCGCGCTTTCGCTGGCTGTCGAGGAGCCGGGTGTGAGCGTGTGGGCAACCGATGTCTCGGCCGATGCTCTAGCAGTGGCCCGGGCAAATCTGGCTGGAATCGGCGGCCAGGTGGCGAAGCGGGTCCGCCTGGTGCAGGGGGACTGGTATGGGGCGCTGCCGGTCGAGCTGGGGGGAAAGGTGGAGCTGATCGTGTCCAATCCTCCTTATGTGGCCGAGCACGAGGAGGCCGCGCTGCCCGCGGAGGTGTCCGGATGGGAGCCCCGATCGGCGCTGGTGGCCGGGCCGAGCGGCTTGGAGTCGATCCGAGCGGTGGTGGCCGGGGCGCTGGCCTGGCTCGGCCGGCCCGGCGCGTTGGTGGTCGAGATTGCCCCCCATCATGCTGCCGAGGCGCTGAGCCTGGCCCTTGCCGCCGGTTTCGGTGAGGCGCGGGTGTGCCCGGACCTGACCGGCAGGCCGCGGGTGCTGGCTGCTCGGGTGCGTGGGGCCTCAGTCGGGTGCTGGCGGGGCTCCAGCCGGGTGGGCGAGGGATGAGCCGGGTTATTGCGGCGACGGGGACGCCACCGCCTTTGGCGGCGCTGGAGGAGGCGACGGGGGCGCTGCGGGCCGGACTGGTGGTGGGGATCCCCACGGACACCGTCTACGGACTGGCCGCCGAGCCGTCGCGGCCCGGCGCGACCAGGCGTCTATTCGACCTCAAGGCGAGACCGCAGTCGGTGGCGCTTCCAGTGCTGGTGGCCGACGTAGCCCAGGCTCTCGCGTTGGCAGTAGCCGACCGGATGGCGGTGGCCCTCATGGAGAGGTGGTGGCCGGGCGCCCTGACCTTGGTGCTGGCTCGCCGGCCCTCGCCCTGGTTCGCCGACCTTGGGGGTGACGGGGAGACGATCGGGCTGCGCTGCCCCGCCCACCCGGTCCCGCTCGCCCTGGCGGCGGCGGTTGGCCCTCTGGCCACCACCAGCGCGAATCGCCACGGTGGGGCACCTTTGGAGACGGCGCAGGAGTTGTCGGCTGAGCTTGGTCCGGGTGTGGCCGTGATCCTCGACGGCGGCCGGTGTAGTGGGAGCCCCTCGACGGTGGTCGATTGCACCGGCGTCGAGCCCGGATGCCTACGGGAGGGAAGCATTCGATGGGCCGAGGTCGTGGCCAGCCTGGGTCGTTGATCCTATGGTCCCGTGACCCGACTGGCTCCCTCGAGCCACCAGACTGGGTCCCATGGCAGAGCTCATCGCCGAACCGACGGTTATCCGTGCCGCTGGCACGCCCACCAAGGTGATCTCCGAGTTTGTTGGAAGGCTTGCGACCGGCACGGCCGGGTTGTCGCTGGCGGTTATGCGCAGCCCGTCGGGTTGGTCGGAGCCGGGCCAGCGTCCGGATTTCGACGAGTACAGCGTGGTCATCGACGGGGAGTTGCTGGTGGAGACCGAGCAAGGAGCGGTGGCGGTCTTGGCCGGTCAGGCGATCCACACATGTGCCGGGGAGTGGGTGAGGTACTCGACGCCTGCAGATGGAGGGGCCGTCTACGTGTCGGTGTGCGTTCCTGCGTTCTCTGCCGAGACGGTCAAGCGCGACGGCTCACAGACTTGAGGGCTGCGGCGTTTACCCGGTGATGGCCGCGCCCTTCGAGTCCGTGATCCGCGAGCACGGTGCGGCCGTGTATCGGGTCTGCGCTGCGGTGGTGGGCCCTCACGACGCGGAGGACGCCTGGGTGGAGACCTATCTGGCGGCCCTCGTGGCCTACCCTCGCCTGCGGGAGGACAGCGATGTGCGAGCCTGGCTGGTCACCATCGCCCATCGCAAGGCCATCGACATGCACCGGGCGCGGAGCAGGCGGGCGCTACCGGTAGGGGACCTACCCGAGCTGCGAGGGCCCGAGGAGCAATACAGCGAGACAGATCCGGCCCTGTACGAGTTGGTCCGTGCGCTGCCCGACAAGCAGCGCATGGCTGTCTTCTATCGCTACCTGGGGGACCTTTCTTACGCTGACGTCGCCCGTCTGTTGGGCAGCAGCGAGCCTGCCGCCCGGCGGGCGACAGCCGACGGCATCGCCGCGCTGCGTCGTCGGTACCACCATGTCAAGGAGGTGTGATGGATATTGAGAGGGAGCTGATCGGGTTGGTTCCGGTGGACGAAGGCCACATGGCTCGGCTGCATGTCGAGCTAGTTCGCCGGGCCACTGCCGCCGGTCTGGTCGACGTCTCCTACCGGGTGCTGGATAGTCCGGTGGGTCGCCTGCTCCTGGCAGCCACGCCAGTCGGCCTGGTGCGGGTCGCCTTCGAGGTCGAGGGCCACGACGCAGTGATCGACCGCTTGGCAGGTCTGCTCGGCCCCCGAGTCCTCCATAACCCCCTTTACCTGGATGGCGTCGCCCGCCAGCTCGATGAGTACTTCGGGGGGCACCGCCGGAGCTTCGACCTGGCCCTGGACATGCGACTGTCTCGTGGGTTCCGGGCGGAGGTGCTCGCTCACCTGCGCCAGATCCCCTACGGGGTAGTGGAAAGCTACTCAGCCGTGGCCGCCGCGGTGGGCAATCCCAGGGCGGTCAGGGCGGTGGGCACGGCGTGCGCGACCAACCCCATCCCGTTGGTCGTGCCGTGTCACCGGGTGGTGCGGAGCGACGGAACGATCGGTCGCTACGGATGCGGGTCGGAGGCCAAGCGACTGCTGCTAGCCCTGGAAGCGGACGGTCTAGGGGCTACTCCGCCACCAGCGGCCGGGACTACGCCGCCTTTCCCCTCCGGCTCCACGAGTGACATGGCAAGTGGAACTACGACATCGCCGCCGCGTAGCACTCGATCAATCCCCGGCGGACCCTGACTCGGCGATTCCACCTTTCTCGACATGGGCGCCCCCTCAGCGCGTCAGGCGCCCTTCCTCTGCTCACGTGGTGGGCGGCCCCGACGGGGCATCTCGCCTACGTTGGATGGCAGCCGCCCGGCATTGCGCAGCGACTCGCGCAGTAGGAGCTCGATCTGCGCGGTGGTGCTGCGCACCTCGTCGCGGGCCCAACGAGCCAGAGCGTCGTAGACCTTGGGGTCCAAGCGGATGAGGAAGTTCTTGCGCTCTGCCACGGGGATATCGGCCTTCCGCCCTTCAGAGGTAGAGCGATCCGGCGTTGACCATCGGTTGGGTGGGGTGGTCGCTGCAGAGCACGACCATCAGGTTGCTCACCATCGTCGCCTTGCGCTCCTCGTCGAGATCGACCACGTGACGTTCCCCGAGACGCTGGAGGGCGAGCTCAACCATGCCCACTGCCCCTTCGACGATGTGTTGGCGCGCCGCGACGACCGCCGCGGCCTGTTGGCGGCGCAGCATGGCTTGTGCGATCTCTGGCGCGTAGGCGATCCGCACGATCTGGCATTCCACGACAGCGATCCCGGCAGGCTCGACCCGGCCTGCGACATCGGTCAGGAGCTCGTCACTGATCGTCGCTGCGCTGGTGCTGAGCGATCTGCCACCTTCGCCCACCGGTTCGTAGGGATGATCTGCTGCGACCTGGCGAAGCGCTCGCTCACACTGGCTCGTCATGTAGCGCTTGTAGTCCTCGACCGCGAAGAGCGCCTTGGCGGTGTCGCTCACCTGCCAGGTCACGGCCATGGCGATCTCGATCGGGACTCCCTCGGTGTCGTTCACCTTCAACACGGCCGTCTCATGCGTGCGTACCCTGGTCGACACCTTGAGCCGTTTGGCCCCCGGATAGACCCACCACTGTCCCGACTCTCGAAGCGTGCCAATGTAACGCCCGAAGAGCTGCACGACGACCGCCTCACCGGGCGCCAGCCTGGTGAGGCCGCGAAGCCCGCCCCCGGCCGCGGCGGCCAAGACGACCGCTCCGATCCACAACCCGAAGCGGCCCCCACCGCCGCCGTGGACCTCGGTCCGTATGGCCAACCCGAGCAGGATTGCAGCTCCGATCGCCGCGACCAGACCGACGGGCAACACCAACCCGCCCCCGACGGCGTAGAGCGGCGTCTCGCGTATCTCTTCCTGCCTCGACGGTTGGGCGTCTCCTGGTGTCACATGCGCCTCCTCCTGTTGACTGGGACAGAGTATAGTGATATCATTTTCTACTCGATGATGATGCATCCGCGGTATGGGGGATGAGCCGTGAGGGCTCAGTGACCAAGACCTATGAGGCAGGGCTCGGGCGACCGTCGTCGGCTGGCACCTCGGCACTGGTCGTCGACCATCTGACCAAGCGCTTCGGCGAGCGTATCGCCTTCGAAGACGTGTCGTTCGAGGTTGGCTACGGCGAGGTGTTCGGCTTTCTCGGCCCGAACGGGGCCGGCAAGACCACGACGGTTCGGACGCTCGGCACGCTGCTCGCGCCGACCTCGGGGTCGGCGACGGTGGCCGGCATCGAGTTGCGCCCCGGCAACGGGCCGGACATCCGGTCCCGGATCTCGGTCATGCCTGAGTCCCCGGGTCTCTACCTGCGCCTCACCGTGGCCGAGAACCTCGAATGCTTCGCGCGTCTCTACCGGCTGGCCGATGGACACGAGCGCATCGATCGGGCGCTCCAGGCGGTCAGCCTGACCGAGAGGGCCAACGATTTGTGTCGCTCGCTCTCCAAGGGTCTCCGACAGCGGGTGGCGCTGGCCAGGGCGCTCCTCAGCGATCCAGCGGTGCTGTTCTTAGACGAGCCCACCTCCGGGCTCGACCCAGTCGCCAGCCGAGAGGTCCACGAGCTCATCGCATCACTCGAGGACCGGGGCGTGACCATCTTCTTGACCACGCACCGCCTCGAGGAGGCCGAGCGGCTCTGCCACCGCGTCGCCATCCTCAACACCACGATGCGCCTGGTTGGCCGCCCCGACGAGCTGCGCGCCCAGCTGTTCAAGAGAAGCCTCGAGGTCCAGCTCCGCGCCGTCCTCGCCGATCCCGCTTCTCTATTCTCAGAAGTTTCCGCCGTGGAGGGCTGGGAGGCCCGGGCGTCCAGTTCCTACCTGTTGAGCGTGTCGGATCCCGACGCTGCCGCGCCCGAGGTCGCCCGAGCCCTCGTGCATGCCGGCGCGGACATCCTCTCGATCACCGAGTCCCGCCACTCCCTCGAAGACGTCTACCTAGAGCTCGTGGACGAAGACGTGGAGGCGAAGCGCCGATGAGCTTCAGCTGGGCCCGGGTCGGGGCGATCCTGCAGAAAGAGCTACGCGACTACCGCCGCAACCGCTTCGTCGTCTTCACCATGTCGCTGTTGCCCCTCGTCTTCCTCGTGGTGCCCATGATCCAGCTCTTCGCGGCCAAGGTGTCGACCACGAACGCCAAGGTCGATACCCGCATCGGGATCTCCCTGCTCTACATGTTGATCATCCCGGCCATCATCCCCTCCGTCCTGTCCGCCTACGCCGTGGTCGGAGAGCGCGAGCAGGGCACGCTTGAACCCGTCCTCACCACTCCCGTCCGCCCTGAGGAGTTCCTCGTCGGCAAGGCCTTGGCGGCGCTCCTCCCCACCCTTGCCGTCGCCTATATGATCTTCGGGATCTTCCTCGGCGCCACCGCAGCCTTTGTCCATCCCGCTATCGCCTCAGCGGTTTTCGAACGCAACCACGTCCTCGTCCAGCTGCTCTTCACCCCGCTCATCGCCGGCTGGGCGATCTGGGCCGGCATCGCAGTTTCCACCCGCGTGAGCGACGTCCGTGCCGCCGGCCAGCTTGGGATGTTCGCCAGCCTTCCCCCGCTCGGGATCGTCGCGTTGATGTCGTTCAACGTGATCACCCCGACTCTCGCATTGGCGCTCGGACTCGCCGCAGTCTTGCTTCTCGTCGATGTTCTCGGATGGCGGGCGGTGGCGGCGATGTTCGACCGGGAGCGGCTCGTCACCGGTGGGAGGCAGTGACCGTTCGATCTTTCGCCACTCGCACACAACTACACAACTGAGGACAACTCGGGAGAAGGGACTTCAATGCCGGCAACCCTCAAGGTGACACGCCAAGCAGCAGCACCCATCATGGAGATCCATCCAGGCAGGTTCGACGTCGTGGTCGACGGTGGTCGGGTCGGGTCGATCGAAAACCATAAGACGTTAGAGGCGCCAGTCGAACCCGGACGTCACACCCTTCAGGTCCGCAAGGGCCGATACTCGAGCCGAACTGCGGCCTTCTACGCGGCCGAGGGTGAAATGATCGTCTTCCGATGCCACGGACGCAGGATTTGGCCGATCGTGCTCGCGTCACTCGTCGTACCGAGCCTGGCGCTCAAGGTCGTTCGCGAGTGAGCCGATGACGTCGACAGCGCCGCCCGGTTCCAGGCGTGGCTCCGGGCCGCGGACCGCGCCGTGTCCACGGTGCGCAGCTATGGAACGATGTCGGAAGCGGCGTTCAGGATGGTTCGTAAAACTATCACCGCGGGCGTCGGCCCAGGCGAACCTCCGGCCAGCTCCCCAAGGTCCACGCTCGGAACCGAACTTGTCGCGATGGCGCGCGTATTTTGTCGGTCATCGCCACAAGTTCGCAATCCGCGGCTCAAACAAGCGCTCTCAGGCGCCTTCGGTGCGCGCGCCCGGCGGCGTGCGGCGCCCCTCGCCGGGGGCCTTGGGAAAGTGGGGGGGCCAGGGTGCGTCGCCCAGGCCCCCAGCCTCGTCTCTGGCCGCCAGCTCCAACAGCCCATCCAACGAGCCAACCTCTTCGTCCATGCCGGCGGCCGGGTCTCCGACCTGGGCCAGCCGAGCTGGGACTGTGGCGATGGTGAGGTCCTCCGGCTCCACGTCGGCCACCTCGGCCCAGGTAAGCGGGCAGGACACCCGGGCCTGCGGGTTGGCCCTCACCGAGTACGCGGAGGCGACAGTGCGGTCGCGGGCGTTCTGGTTGTAGTCGATCAGGACCCGCTGGCCCCGGTTCTGCTTCCACCACTGGGTGGTGGCTTCGTTGGGCATGCGCCGCTCCACCTCCCTCGCCAGCGCCAGGGATGCCCGGCGGACCTCGGTAAAGTCCCATCGCGGCGAGATGCGGACGTTGATGTGGATGCCCCGGGACCCGGAAGTCTTGGGGAATCCGACCAGAGCGTGCTCGGCGAGCACGATGCCGGCGCACAGCGCAACCCGACGAACTACGTCGAAGCCAACTCCCGGTTGGGGATCCAGGTCCACGCGCAGCTCGTCGGGGTGGTCGGTGTCGTCCCGGCGCACCGGCCAGGGGTTGAGGTCCAGGCAACCCAGGTTCGCCGCCCAGACCAGGTGCGCCACGTCAGTTGGGCACAGCTCCTCGGCCACCCGGCCGCTCGGGAAGGTCACCGTGACCGTCTCGATCCAAGCGGGTCGGGGCGTTGGGACCCGCTTTTGGTAGAAGAACTTGCCCTCGGCCCCGTCGGGGTAGCGCTTGAGGACGGTGGGACGACGGGCCACCCCCCGCAACGCTGCCTCACCAACCGCCAGGTAGTAGCGTGCCAGATCGGCCTTGGTCTCGCCCCGCGCCGAGAAGAAGATCTTGTCCGGGTTGGTGACGGTGACCCGCCGACCTGCCACCTCGATCTCGATGGGCTTCACGGAGCGTCCTGGTCAGAACTCCTCATCGAAAGAGACCGTACCCTCGACTCCCATCTGGTACGCCGATACCGTGCGCTCGAAGAAGTTTGCCAGCTCCGACACGTCCTGCAGCTCCATGAAGCCGAAGGGGTTGGCTGAGCCAAAGCGCTTGGGGAGGCCTAGGCGCACCAGCCGCTGGTCGGCCACGAACTCCAGGTATCGTCGGGTGTCGGCGACCGAGAGGCCCGGGACACCCTCTGACAGCATGTCCTCGGCAAAGGCAGTCTCGGCGTCGACTGCCTCCTCCAGCATGGTCGTGACCTGCTCGCCGAAGGCTGTGTCGAACAACGAAGGCTCCTCCGAGCGAACTGTGTCGATGACGTCGAAGGCGAAGCTCATGTGCGCGCTCTCGTCTCGGAACACCCAGTTGGTCCCGGCCGCCAGCCCGTTCAGCAGTCCCTTTGAGCGCAGGAAGTAGACATAGGCGAACGCCGCGAAGAAGAACAGCCCCTCGATGCAGGCCGCGAAGCACACCAGGTTGAGCAGGAACGCACGCCGGTTGGCCCGGGTCTCGAGTCGGTCCAGCTCGCTGATCGAGTCGATCCAGCGAAAGCAGAACTCCGCCTTGGCCCGTATCGATGGCACATTCTCCACCGCGGCGAAGGCCTCGACCCGCTCGTCGTCGTTGTCCAGGTAGGTGTCCAGGAGGGTCAGGTAGAACTGCACGTGTAGGGCTTCCTCGGCCAGCTGGCGGGACAGGTACATCCGGGCCTCGGGCGAGTTGATATGGCGGTACAGGTTGAGGACCAGGTTGTTGGACACGATCGAGTCTCCGGTGGCAAAGAAGGCGACCAGCCGCTTGACCAGGTGCCGCTCGGACGGGAGCAGCCGCCGGGCGATGTCGACCAGGTCGTCGGAGAGGTCCACCTCCTCGACAGTCCAGGTGTTGCGGATGGCGTTGCGGTAGCGCTCGTAGAACCCCGGGTAGCGCATCGGACGCAGCGTGAGGTCCAGGCCTGGATCAAGCAGGGCCCGCTGCTCGGCCCCAGGAGCGGTGGCGGCCCCAGGAGCGGTGGCGGCCCCAGGAGCGGTGGCGGCCCCAGGAGCGGTGGCGGGCATCAGTCGCACGCCTCACAGGTCTCGGGATTCTCCAGCGAACAGGCCACCGCGGGCGCATCCTCGCCAGCAGTCGAGCTGCCCAAACCGACGGGCAGCCTGGGCTCGCCCCCCGGGCCACCTCCCCCCCCGGAGGCCCCGGAGGTACCCGCGATCCGCGTTGCCGGCCGTGACCGCAGGTAGTAGGTGGTCTTTACCCCGGACTTCCACGCGTGCAGGTACATCGACGAAAGCCGCCCTATTGTGGGCGAGGCGACGAACAGGTTCAACGACTGGCTCTGGTCGACGAAGGGGCCCCGCCCCGCAGCCAGGTCGATGAGCGAGCGCATCGGCAGCTCCCATGCCGTTCGGTACACCGACTTGAGCTGGTCAGGGAGCCCGGCCAGCTTGGCGACCGATCCATCGGAGCGCTTGAGCGCCGCGCGGGTCTCCTCGCTCCAGCATCCCCGGCGCTGCAGCTCGCGCACCAGGTAGGTGTTCACCTGGAGGAACTCGCCGGACAGCGTCTCGCGCTTGAACAGGTTGGACACCTGCGGCTCGATGCACTCGTAGCACCCGGCGATCGAGGCGATGGTGGCGGTGGGGGCTATGGCGATCAGCAGCGAGTTGCGCAGGCCGTGGCGGGCGATGCGCTCCCGCAAGGGAACCCACCGGGACGGATCACTGGGCGGCACTCCCCACAAGTCGAAGGCGAGCCGGCCCTCCGAAGCGTGGGTCTCGTGGAATGCCTCGTGGCGCCCGTGCACCTCGGCCAGCTCGCTCGACGCCCACAGGGCGTGAAAGTAGGTCTCCTCGGCGATCCGCCGGGACAGCTCGGCCGCCGCATCGCTGTCGAAGGCCAAGCCCAGCTGGAAGAACACATCAGCCAGGCCCATGACCCCCAACCCCACCGGCCGCCACCGGTTGTTGGAGGCCGCGGTCCGGGGCGTCGGGTAGTAGTTGCGGTCGATCACCCGGTCCAAGAAGGGCACGGCGGTCCGGACTATCTGGCCCAACCGCTCGAAGTCGAACGCGCCGTCGTGAACCAGCTTTGCCAGGTTCACCGAGCCCAGGTTGCACACCGCGGTCTCTGAGTCCGAGTTGACCTCCAGGATCTCGGTGCACAGGTTGGACAGGTGCACCACGTTCGACGGGCGCAGCGCCTGGTTGCAGGTCCGGTTGGCGGTGTCCTTGAAGGTGACCCACCCGTTGCCGGTCTCGGCGAGGGTGCGCATCATCCGGCTGAACAGCTGGCGGGCCGGGATCTGGCGCTCGTAGAGCCCGTCGCTCTCCGCCTGGCGGTAAGCCTCCTCGAATGCCTCCCCGTGCAGGTCGCACAGATGCGGCACCACCTTGGGGTCGAACAGGCTCCACATCCAGTCGTTTTCCACCCGGGCCATGAACTCATCCGGCACCCAGTTGGCAATGTTGACGTGGCGGACCCTTCGCGAGTCGTCGCCGGTGCTGTCCCGTAGCTCCAAGAACTCCTCGATGTCGGCGTGCCAGGTCTCCAGGTACACACACGCCGCGCCCTTTCGCCTCCCGCCCTGGTTGACCGCGGCCACCGATGAGTCCAGGGTCTTGAGCCACGGGACGATGCCGTTGGACAGCCCGTTGGTGCCCCGGATCAGCGACCCCCGGGACCGCACCCGGGAGAACGCCACTCCTATTCCCCCGGCATGCTTGGACAGCCGGGCGATGTCGGCGTAGGTGTCGTAGATGGCGTCCAGCTCGTCGGCTGGCGAGTCGAGCAGGTAGCACGAGCTCATCTGCTCATGGGTGGTGCCCGAGTTGAACAGCGTCGGGCTGGAGGGCAGGTACTCGAGCGACGACATCAGCTCGTACAGCGCCCGGGCGTCGCGCACGCTCTCCGCCAGGCCGCACGCCACCCGCAGCCAGAAATACTGGGGGGTCTCGATGACCAGGCGGCTCTCGGGATGGCGCAGCAGGTAGCGGTCGTACACGGTGCGCAGCCCGAAGAACTCGAAGCCCTCGCTGCGCTCGGGGGCGATGGCGTCGTTCAGCTTGCGGGCATGTGAAGCGACGAACGAAGCCGTGCGGCCCCCCACCACCCCCAGGCGCTGCGCCGCGGCGACCGACTGGGAGAACGAGTGGATGTCCTGGTTGGCCACCTCCTTGTCGATGACCGTGGACAGTAGCCGGGCCGCCAGGCGGGAGTAGCTGGGCTCCTCGGAGATGAGCGCCGCGGCGGTCCGGATGGACAGGGCGTCCAGCTCGCCGGTCGTGACGCCGTCGCACAGCCCGCTGATCGTACGCAGGGCCACCCGCATCGGGTCCACCCCCTCCAGGCCCTTGGCGCAACGGGCAACGGCCCGCACGATCTTGTTGACATCGACCCCCTCGAGGCCGCCGTTGCGCTTGCGCACCCGCATGGGGCTGGCGTCGGCTTGGAGGGATGGTGCGTAGGTGTCCACTGCTGTCATGGTTGTAATTACACCAGTGCCGGACCGAGATGTCAAGCCAGCGCTTTGGAAAAATTGAGATCGCATCGCCGCCTGTCCTGTGCCCACCTGCCACCAGCGGCTTCAGAGGATGGCGATGCGCCCCGTTCCAATCCCGCTCACCTGGCCGATGATTGCGGCTTCGTGATCGTCGTCGCACAGAGCGGCCACGGCGGCCTTGGCGGCGACTGGCTCGGCCCCGAACAACAGGCCGCCGGAGGTCTGGGCGTCCGCAAGCAGGGTCAGGGTGACCTCGTCGACGGGTTCGTGGACATCGAGGCTGTCTCGCACCCATTGCAAATTTCTGAGAGTCCCCCCAGGCACACAGCCCTGCGCGGCGAGGGCGGCCACCTCGGGCAGGAGTGGGACCGATCCGGCCTCGATGGCCGCGTCCACACCCGACGCCTGGCACATCTTGGCGAGGTGGCCGAGCAGGCCGAACCCGGTCACGTCCGTCGCCCCCGTCGCCCCTGCCTGGAGCGCCGCTGCCGACGCTGCAGCGTTGGTGAGCATCATCGAGGCCACGCCCGCTTCCAGGCCGGCGCCGGTCCCGAGCCCCCGCTTGAGGGCGGTGCAGGCGATCCCGGTCCCGATGGCCTTGGTGAGGACCAGGGAGTCGCCGGGGCGCAGGCCCGCGTTGGTGAGGATTCGGGCCGGGTCGACCTCCCCGATGACCGCCTGGCCGTACTTGGGCACCGGGTCGTCCACGCTGTGACCGCCGACCACCACCCAGCCCCCGGCGGCCGCGGCCGCGGCTCCTCCCTCCAGCACCTCCACCAGGATGTCCCCGCTCAGCTCGGTGCGAGGCCAGGCCACGATGCCGAGGGCGAACAGGGGCCTCCCGCCCATCGCCCAGATGTCGCTGGCGGCGTTCACCGCGGCGATCCAGCCCCAGGTGCGGGCATCGTCCACCAGCGGGGTGAAGAAGTCGATGCTCGCCACTAGCGCCCGGGTGGGCGTGATCCTCCAGACCGCGGCGTCGTCCCCGGTATCGGTGCCGACCAGCAGGTCGGGGTGACTCTGGGGCGTCAGCTGGGTGAGCACTGCGGCCAGCTCGCCGGGTCCCAGCTTGCAGGCGCAACCTGCCCCAGGGCTGAACTCGGTGAGTCGCTTGGCTTGGTTGGTCATGTCGCCCAACGTAGCAAGGCTTTTGTATGTTTGGCGGATGCTACGCAAGGGGCCCCGGACCCTGGCCTGTGCAGCCCGTCCCGGCGCCGATCGTGTTCTTCATTTGAAGCGGCGGGCGTCCTCGGTGGCGTAAGCCACCACTGCGGAGTCGGCCATGGTGGTGGCATCGAGCGCCGCGACCACCTCGGAGAGTCGTTTGGCGGGGATCGCCGCGGTCACTTCGGTGCTGCGCATCCCGGTGCGAGCCCGCGAGAGGGCGCATCCGGTGCTGGCGATCACCTCGCCCTCCTCCTTGGTCACTGCCACGATGTGGCACTGCGGCTTGCCCTCGACGCGCAGCCCGGGCATCGCGTCCGAGAGCGTCATCAAGCTGCGGGCATTGAGCCTCACCAGCACCACGTCCGGGTCGAGCGGTGTGTCGGCGAGGGGACCATAGGTGATCGCTCCAGGCCTGGTCTTGACCGTTGGTATGGAGGCGAAGTCGGTCTCGGTGACCCAACCGGTTGACACCAGGGCGCACACGTCGGCCCGACCGGCAGCCTCGGAGAGGCTCAGAAGGCCGTGGGTCAGGCTGCCGACGCTGCAGTTGCCGTGGTCGGCTGGCGCAGTGGAGAACGTGGCTTCGGTACCCTTCATCCAAAACACGCACCCGGCCGAGACCCGACCAGTCCGCCCGTCTGGCGTGGGCGACGGCATGGGAGCGTCGTACGCCGGCACGCCCTCCGGGGCGGTCTCGGAGAAGGTGATGGCTATGGGTGGTGCGGTGGGGTGGAGCGCGGCGGTCAGGGACTCGCAAAGCTCCTTCCATGTGCTCATGCCAGCGAAGGCTGCGGTGAGGTGCAGAAAGAGCACCGCTTGGCGGCAGCAGGGATGTTGCTCAGGCACTCCGGACACGTCTTGGAGGCCGGGTCCTGGAACAGGCCCAACCGCTTGAGCAGGGCGTTGAACGGGAGCACGATCGCGAAGTACACCACCGTGGCGACGATGACGAACGTGATGATCGCGGTGATGAAGTCCCCCCAGGGATACAGGATCTTGCCCACGTGGAACCCGCTGTTGGCGAAGTCGCCGGTACCGCCTGAGGCCAGCCCGATCGAGGGGGTGATGAAGGCCTTGACGAAGGCAGTCACAACTGCCTCGAAGGCCAGCGCCATCACCAGGCCGACAGCGATGGCCACAAGGTTGCCGCGCAGCAAGAAGTCCTTGAATCCCTTCATCTTTCGTCTCCTTCTTGGTGAGGTTTGACTTTGGCGCAACTCTACGTCCTGGCCCCGATCTCTGGCCTGTCCAGTCGTTCATGTGGCTGGAAGCGGGTACCTGCTGTTCGATCCACCCTCAACCCCTGTCCCGGGACGAAGTCGTGGAAGGCGAGAGGCGCAGAAGGAGGCGACCGCCAGGGACCCGAAGGGCAAGAATCGCGGCGACCGGCTCCGGTCGATGGCGCAGACCGTGGGCCATCTCGGCGATGCTGTCAGGGCATCGTCTGGTGGAGCAAACCCCTTCGCTGGGATCGGGCGCGGCGGGGACGCGATTGGAACCTCCACATCGCGGGGGCCGTCGGCGGCTACGAAGCCCTGGAAGGTCGCGAGATCCACGACCTGCTTTTCGAGGTCGACCGAGACCTGCTGGAGGCCTTGACCCGGCCGGCGAGGCTCCATCGTCGGAAGCCCGACTCTCAGATCGGCCAGACGCGCACGTTTGGGTGCGCTGCCGCCAGTCGGGTGATGTCGTCAATGTCTCCAGTGGCCACGACCCCGCCTCCGAGGCGGACGACACTGGCCACGACCAACGCGTCCACGGCGTGGGCAGAGTCGAAGCGGCTTCGGGCAAGGACACGGCCCGCCACCCGAGCTGAACTAACGTCAGGGGCAACCGGTTCTCCCGCGTTCTTGACGACACGGTCGACGGCAACATCCTGGTCGCCGCTTCGGTAACACTCGGCAAGGACGGGAGTTGGGATCCTGACCACCACGTCCCGCTTGTGGGCCAACTCCAACGCCGCCTGGACGCGTCTCGCTGGGGTCGGGCGGGACCGGGCCCCGGCCAATGCAAGCACGGCTCCGCTGTCGAGCACCAAGGCGGCCACTCAGCCCACCACCGAGGGCCAACTGCTCAACCGCTGGGGGCTTGCTCGGCCCCAAGGTGGGCGTAGACGACCTCCAACTCCTCGACCAGAGATTCGTCGGGGGGCCCAAGCAGCTCTTGCAGCTCGTCCAGGTAGGAGCGCAGCCGTTCGCGCTCGGCTTGTCGACGGATGGCGTGAGCCACCCAGGCGCTGATACCGCTGGCCCCAGCGCGTTGGCGCGCCTCTTCGGCAAGCTCCTTGTCGAGGCTGACCGTGATCCGAGCACTTGACATCCCACCAGCATTACCAAGTATGCGCCCACGCCTACCCTCAGGCTGGGGCACGGCTCCGCGGTTTCGACCCTGGGCTGAGGACGCTCCGGCTTTGCCTGGGGCATCGCTCAGAGCCCACGGAACACACCGTAGGCCCCCAGAAGCCTCGGAGGGGGTGAAGAGTGTCCGGCGCAGGCGCCGAGAAAGGCCGGAGGCGCTCTCTGGGGCCCAGAGGGGCCTTTAGTGGCAGGCCGTTGCCGTCACCACGACAACGCCCGGCTCCGATCCAGTCCGCTTCTGCTCCTGTTCCGCCTGAACGTCTCGGCGCTGGCCAGCGGACCGCTCGGAGCGGTTCTGGGGGCCACGCGCTGGCTGGTCGCTCAAGCCGAGCCGGACGCCGAAGGGCCTCAGCGAGGACCCCCGGGTGCGAATAGGGTTGGCTGGCGTGTGGGAGGGGATCGCGGAGGCCGTGGGCGTGGCTGGGTCATGATTAGGCGCTACGACGTGAGTTCCCTCAAGGAGTTGATGGACGCCTTTCTGAGGGAGGAGGACCCGCAGGCCTCGCTGGCCCAGATGGGCTCGTGCGCGGCAACTGGGCCAACGGCATCCAAGCCGGCTCGGATAGCCGAGGGGCACTAGCTCCGGCGCCGCCCCCCTTCGTCAAGGGCACCAGCGGTCGGTCCGGACGCACAAGGCTTGTGGTGGGCGGGGGAGCGGGCGAGCCCCTGTGGTTGCTGGATCTCACCACGACATCGCTCGGCCCCGAGCCACAGACCGCTCCCTGGCGATCTCCCGAGGCTGTTCGATGGGTTTCTCGACTCGCTTGCGCTGCGCCTCACGAGCCTGGTTCTGAGACCGCTCCTGGCGTCGTTCCTGCCGCTGGTCTTGCGACTCACCCCAGCCCAGATCCCCCAACATTCCCTTGGACGCCTTGATCGCCCGGTCTGCCGTCTTGCGAACCAGCTCTGGGTCGCCGCCCTCCCAATGAGCGACATACGGCAGGCTGTAGTCGGAGGTGTCGAGGCCTGCCGCCCGCGACCCAGGTAAGCCACCGACTCCGCCTCCACCTCGGCGACCCCGCGGTGGCCAAATCCGGGCGGCCAAAGCCGGCAGCCAAAGCCTCGTGTCCCAACCGGATGTGTCCGAGCCTCGTGTGCGAGCGTCTTGGCGGCCTGGGCGGGCTTGACGTCGGGACGGACCGTGACCGAGCGGTCCGTGTAGCGGGTCCGCCCGTTCACCCCCGGCGGAAACACCCCACGTCCCACCGTGAAGCCGTCAGCGGTAACCAGTCCGGCCAGGGCCTCCCAAGCGCCCCCGGGGCCTTCCCCGTCAACAGGCGGGGGGCTACCGGGTCGGCCAGAGGCTCACCGTCGGTCTGGGAGACATCTTCTCTAGGCCTAGAGATCCGCGCCGGCCGAAGCTATTGCACTTGTGCACCAAAAAGCGGCACAACCGCGATCGCTTCGGCTTGCGACCTCGGACCAGCCCGCGATCCAAACGGTGTACGTTCCGGCCGACGACTACACCGACCCGGCGCCATTCACTACCTTCACCCACCTGGACGCCACCACCGAGCTGTCCCGCCAGGTCGCCGCGCTGGGTATTGACCCAGCCGTCGACCCCCTGGCCTCGACCAGCAACATCCTGGCACCCGAGGCCATAGTGAACGGGGATCTCGACGACTAGCCCGAGCAGGCCTTCTTGAACGTGGGTGGGGCCGAGTCCCTCGGGCAAAGGCGACCCAGCTTGCCCGCTCGCTGCCCGGTTTTGGCGAGGTCGGCGGTCCCGCCCTGGTGGCCATCATGGGTGACCCGTCCCGGTTCGCTCGGGGCAAGGACTTCTGCTCTTTTACCGGCCTCGCTCCGAGAGCCTCTGAAACAGGCGCCACCGACCGCAAGGGCCAGCCCATGTCCAAGGCCGGCCCCGTGGTGTTGCGCACGACCCTGGTGCGTGCACCGTGCCGGCCGATGTGCGAGCACGGCGACGCTCCACGAAGGCGGGGAAGGCCCCCAAGGTCGTCCTCACAGGACAATCGAAACCAGGCGCTCGAAGCGCAGGCCAACGGCTCCCCCCTCAACCTGCCTTGGCCCAGGCTCCTGGCTGGTTGAATCCGTGGCGACCCCAGCGCCAGGGGGTGAGGGGCAGGGCGCGGGGGTAGTCCTCAAATATCCACCGGGCGAAGTGGCCCGCCCGCCAGGGGGTGGACGATGCCACCCAGATCGCGCCTCGGACTCCTTTACGGTGCGCCAGGGCCCTGGACAGCAGGCTCGCCAGTTGGTTGTCGAGGGCCACGCCTGTAGCAATGGCGCGGTGGTAGTCCATGGTGGCACGCCCAGGGTGGCGGGCACCTGCTCTCAGGACGGACCGGGCGGCGAGCGCCCCGGTTTCGAGCGCCTGGCCTATGCCTTCACCGGTCATGGGATCACCCGCCCGGGCGGCGTCGCCAGCGAACAGCGCCCTTCCGCCGGCCGCGCTGAGCGCGCTGCGTCCGAGCCGGGTGGGGATTGGCCAGGCGCGGTGCGCCGACTCGGGCCGTGCGCTGGCGCCGAGAAGGGCGCGGATGTGCTCCCGGGCCAACATCTCGGGCCACAGCTTGGCGAGCTGAGAACCGTGCAAGTTGGCCTTGGCCCGCAGGATGCCGAAGCCAACGTTGGCCCGCCCGCCCGCGAGCGGGAAGGACCATACGTAGCCGGGGAGCAGGTCGGGCTCGAAGATGACCCACAGCTCGCGCGCCGCCGGGCCGGTCACGTCGGTGAAGTATTGTCGCACGGCGTGCCATTCGCCGTGGTAGCCAGGCTCGTCGGCGACGCCGAGCAACCGTCGCAGTGGGGACCACATGCCGTCGGCCCCTATGACGTATCGGGCGGAGATCGTTCCGAGGCCTTCCGCCTCGATCGATATCGTATCGCTGACCTGGGGGCAGCCGGTCTTCACGAGGCCGTGGCCCTCCGCCACGGTGGCCCCGGCCTGCCGGGCGAGATCGACAAGCGCCGCGTCCAGATCGATCCGCCGGGCAACGGCGGCGTAGGTCCCCCGGTCCTGGGGGAGCGGAAAGTACCCCACCCGCGTCGATGGAGAGCGGATCCACACGTCGGTGAGCGGCGTCCACGACGCCACTGCGCTTGGCGAAAGCCCGAAGTGCTCGAGGAGCCTCAGCGCTCCGGTCGTGAGGCCGTCGCCGCAGCACTTGTCCCGGGGAAAGCGGGCCTTGTCGATCACCACCACCTGGCGGCCCGCACGAGCCAGGGTGATCGCGGCCGCACAGCCGGCTGGCCCAGCCCCAACCACCACCACATCGGCGGTAGCGGGGGTCATTTCCCGGACTTGGCGGTGACCGCCCGGAGGGCGTCCTCCAGCTCGGCGTGGGCGAACTCGTAGCCCGTGGCTTGCAGCTGGGCGGGCATGACCCGCTGGCTGGCGAGCACCATGTCGGTGACCATCTCCTTGCCTAGAGCCGCCGACAGGGCAAATGCTGGCACCGGCAGCGGAGCAGGGCGGTTGAGGACCTTGGAGAGCGTGGCGGTGAAGGTGGCGTTGGTGACCGGGTTGGGGGCTGTGGCGTTGAGCGGGCCATCGACCGAATCGTTGGCCAGGGCATGAAGGATCGCCCCCACCTCGTCGGTGAGGCTCACCCAGCTCATGTATTGGTTTCCCGAGCCCAGGCGGCCGCCCATGCCGAGGCGGGCCAGCGGAAGCGTCTTGGCCAGGACGCCGCCACCCGGCCCCAGCACCACACCGGTGCGCAGGTTGACCACCCTGATCCCAGACTGGCGCGCCACATTGGCTGTGGCTTCCCAGGCCACGCACAGCTCGGCCAGGAATCCCTTGCCGGGGGAGCTGGACTCGTCGAGGATCTCGGCGCCCCGGTCTCCGTAATAGCCGATCGCAGAGCCACTGACCAGCACGGAGGGCGGGCGTCTCATCGCTGCGAGAGCTCCGCAGAGCACGCGGGTGCCGTCGATGCGGCTGTCTTGGATCGCGGCCTTCACCTCCTCGGTCCAACGATGCTCACCAATGCCGACCCCGGCCAGGTGTACCACCGCCTCGATCCCAACCAGCTTGTCGGTGTCGAGCTGGCCGGCTCGTATGTCCCAGTGCAGCTGGCCGGGTCCCGCGGGACCCCGCACCAGGCGCACCACCTCGTGGCCTGCGCGCTCCAACGCTTGAACCAGGGTGGTGCCTATGAATCCATTGGAGCCGGTTACCAGAACCCTCATGTCCATGACCCTAGGGGTCGGGAGCGGCGCTGAAGGACAGCTTGTCACCCGGTCGGGCTTGGGCGATCAATGCAATGTCAGCGGCCACGACCACCGCAATCACCGGATAGCCCCCAGTGGTTGGGTGGTTGGCGAGGAGCACGATTGGTTGACCGTTGGGGGGCACCTGAATTGCGCCGAGCACCATCGGTTCAGGGAGTAGCTCCGCTTGAGAGTTGATCCTTGCCAGGGCCGGACCCAGCAGCCGGGCGCCGGTGCGGTCGCAGGCAGCTGTCACCTGCCACACCGAGCTGAGCAGGGTGGTCACAGATTGGGCCGTGAACCAATCGTCCCTCGGACCCATGAGCACCCGGACTTTTCGAGCCTCCCCGGCAGGCCTGTCCGAGAAGCCCGTGGCTGCGCTCGGCCCGGACCCGGCGCTCGGCCCGGACCCGACGCTCGGCCCGGACCCGACGCTCGGCCCGGAACCGACGCTCGGCCCGGACCCGACGCTCGGCCCGGACCCGACGCTCGGCCCCGGCATCTCGGCAGGGCGGCCGATTGAGACCCGGTCGCCGTCTCGCAAGGGTGCCGGACCCAAGCCTGCCAGCGTATCGGCAGACCTGCTTCCCAGAACAGGCGGCGCTGCTATCCCGCCGGCAATGCCCACGTAGGTCCTAACCCCGGTCCTGATAGGGCCAACGGACAGCGTCGATCCAGCTGGCACCGCGATTGGGCTGTTCATGGGTATGGCCTCCCCGTCCAGCGTGGCCTCCACGAGCCCGCCGGTCAGGGCCATCAAGCTGGCCGTGTCGGCACGGAGCTGTGGTCCGAGCGCGGTCGCTTCCAGACCGGCGGCACCGGGCGTGTTGCCCACGAGAGCGTTGGCCCAGAGCAGGCTGGGCAGGTCCACGGCTCCCGCCCGGGGAACACCGAAGCTGGCGAGACCGACGCGACCTTGATCCTGGATCGTTGTGAGGGGCCCGGCCTTCACGACGACGAGGGTCCCGCCAAGCTCAGCTGGCCCAACTGCAGCCGTGAGCTCTGGACCAGGCGCGGGGTCCGTTGCTGGTGTCGACCCCCTGGGCATCCGCCCACGGGATCTCGGGACGAATCGAACCCTGCGGCCTGGCACGAAGGGACTCGGTGGCCACTTCCCGGCGTCGAACGCCACGACAGAGGTGCTCCCCAGCAGGCGCCATCCACCGGGGGTGGCCTGCGGGTAGACACCGGTGTGCTCGCCGGCCATCCCCACCGACCCGGCGGGCACTCGCGTTCGCGGCACGGCGCGGCGGGGGAGGACGAGGGAGTGATCCAGGCCGGTCAGGTAGGCGAATCCCGGTGAGAACCCGACGAACCCAACCCGGTACACCGGTGCCGAGTGGCGCCGGACGACCTCCTCCGAGCTGATACCCAAGGTGTCCGCTACCTCCACCAGGTCCGGACCGTCGTAAGTCACCGGGACTTCGAGCGGCTCCTCGTCCTCGCCCCCGCCCCGCCCTCTACCCTGGTCCTCGCCCCCGCCTCCATCACCGAGCAACGCCATTAGCTCCGCAGGACCTCCAAAGCCCATCCGCGCAACCCTGCCGGGGTCGAACCTCACGAGCACCGTCCTGGCCCCCACCACCACCTCTTCTATGTCGGGGAGCCCACTCGCCAGGACTGCCTCACGAAGGTGATGGGCGGCGTCCTGGCTTGCCACCTCCACCAGCAGCGCCGTGGCTCCCATGTGGCGTACCTCGCTCATCTGCTCCCCTCACGGTGACACCGTTACGGACTCATCCTGACCCTAAGTGTCACACCCCTTGCGTAGAGTTGCGGCATGTCTCGATCAAAGCTCATTCACCGCTGCAGTGAGTGCGGCGCCTCCCACCTGAGATGGGCTGGGCGCTGCGGCGCCTGCGGGGCGTGGAACTGCTTGGTCGAGGAGTCGGAGGTGATCGGTGGATCGGATGCTCCGCCGGCGCCCAGCTGGGAGCGGCCCTCGCTGCTCGCGGATGTGGACGCGGGCAGCTTTGCGCCGTGCCTCACGGGCTTGGCCGAGCTCGACCGGGTGCTGGCCGGGGGCCTCGTACCTGGTTCGGTGACCCTGCTCGGCGGTGAGCCCGGCATTGGCAAGTCGACCCTGCTGCTGCAAGCGCTGGCGAACATTGCCGCCAGCGGTGGTCGGACCTTGCTGGTGTCGGCCGAGGAGTCACCTCATCAGGTCAGGTTGCGGGCCGAGCGGTTGGGCGCGCTTGGTGCGGGGCTGTGGCTGGTGAGTGAGACCTCCCTGGCGGGAGCGCTCGCAGCCATCGCCGAGGTCGGGCCCGACGTGGTGGTCGTAGACTCCATCCAGACCGTGGCTGACCCCGAGCTCGGCGCTGCTCCTGGGAGCGTCACCCAGGTCAGAGAGTGCGCCTGCCGCCTGGTGAGGGTGGCCAAGGCAACGAGTCCGGCCGGGCCGGCCGTTGTCCTGGTCGGCCACGTCACCAAGGACGGCTCCCTCGCCGGACCCCGAGTGCTGGAGCACGTGGTGGACACCGTCTTGTCTTTCGAGGGCGAGCGTCACCACGCACTCCGTCTTGTCCGGGCCACCAAGCACCGCTTCGGGCCGACAGGTGAGCTGGGCCTGTTCGAGATGACCGGTTCCGGGCTCGTGGGTGTCAGCGACCCGAGCGCGCTGCTATTGGGTGACCGGCGTCCCGGCGCGGCGGGCGCCGTGGTGGTGCCGGCGATGGAGGGCCAGCGCCCCCTGCTGGTCGAGGTGCAGGCCCTGGTCTCGCGAACCAACGCAGCGATGCCCCGGCGTTCTGCCCAGGGACTCGACGGTGGCCGTGTCGCCCTGCTGCTGGCCGTCCTCCAGCGCCACGCGCAGGTATCGCTCGGTTCGCACGACGTGTTCGCCTCCGCTGTCGGTGGGGTTCGCGTTGTGGAGCCCGCAGCGGATCTGGCCGTGGCCCTGGCGCTGGTTTCGGCGGTCAGCGGGAGAGCCATAGGCTCGGACCTGGTCGCGTTTGGGGAGGTCGGGCTGGGTGGGGAGGTCCGCCAGGTTGCCCAAGTCGGGCGCCGTCTGGGGGAGGCCGCCCGGTTGGGGTTCAGGAGGGCAGTGGTCCCGGCGTCGTCACCCGAGGGCCCACCCGGCATGGAGCTGGTTCGCGTGGCTGGCGTGGTCGAGGCGCTTGACCGGCTGGCGCTCGGAGGTGAGTGGGCACGATGGCCTGTCCCCGCTGAGCAATTTTCCTAGAAGCCTGACCCGTCAGGGTTGTTGTCAGTGAGGTTACGCCGCCAGGCGGGAACCTAGGGCGCCCCGAGCAGCGCTTTTGGGTTCGGCCGGCCAAGCCCCGCCAGAGAGTTAGAGATCGGTAGACCTACCGATGGCCGTGGTCCAAGCGACTCACCGCGGCCCGGTGCATCTCCTTGGTGAGCGCTTCTTCATACGCCGCCTCGCGCCGCTCGCGCTCCGTCTGCGCCGCGGCCAAGCGCCTCACCGCGGCCCGGTGGGCAGCGGCGGTTGAGCTGATCCATTCGAGCTGGTCCGTCAGATCGTCATCGACTCCATGGTCGTCGGCCCCTCCTCGGACCTTGATGCTGTGCATGCCTTTGCTATCGGCAATTGGAGTCGATCACAAAAGGGCTCGGTCCAAATCTGTCAGGCCGCGCTGCGGGTGTCCGTGCCAGCCCCATCCTGGTGCCACGGCCCCTGGCGGCAGCGCTCCTGGGCCTGCGCCATGATCGGGCTGGGGCCGATGAGCACCCTGGCTGCGCTGAGCAGCGCCCAGGTTGTGGGTCGCACGATGGCCGACTCGCCAAGGGGGGGCCGGACGACGCCGTGCATCTTGCGGGCCCAGTCTGGCAGCACCTCGATCGCTGCCTGGGAGATGATCGCGGATACCACCTTGGTCAACGGGTCCGGTCCCCAGGCTGAGCACAAGAACTCCATCACCTCATGCGCCTGCTGGCCGCCCTCCAGGTCGGATCTGACCGACGCCAGGTAGTCCTCGACCTCGGCGGCGCTCGCTGGCACATCCGTCGCCCCCAGTCGCTCGGCCACCACGACGTTCTCCGCCAGATAGCGATCGATGTCCCGACCGCGGATCGGCGTTGGGTGATAGCGGGTGTGCGCCCTCAAGAAGCTCCACACCTCAGCAACGTGAATCCAGCGCAGCAAGTCGGGATCGTTGGCCGAGTAGGGTCGCCCATCCGGTGCGGTTCCCACCACACGCTGGTGGACCGCCTTGACGATGTCGATCATGGTCTCGGCAACCGGCGTGGAGCCGTAAGTGGTGGCGGCGACGAACGACGAGGTCCGGGAAAGCCGGCGAAGTGGATCCGTGCGGTAGTCCGAGTGCTCCAACACGCCCGCAAGGGCGAGAGGATGCAGGGCCTGGAGCATCAGCGCGCTCACCCCGCCGACGAACATGGACAGATCCTCGTGCACCTTCCAAGTGACGCTGCCCGGTCCGAACAGGCCCGGATCGCCCGGAGGATCGCGGTACTGCTCCTCGGCGAAGCGCTCGCTTCCCACCAGCTTGGCCAGCTGGCGGGCGGAAGCCTGCTGGAGTGGTCCGAGAAGGATGGATGTCATCGGTGTGGAGCGTATCTGGCGCTCTATGGCGCTCAGGTAGCCTCAGCGAGATGACCGACCAGCGAATCCACGTCATCTCGGGGTCGTCCTTCGAGGAAATGTTCGGCTTCAGCCGGGCGGTGAGGGTTGGGAGCCGGGTGTTCGTCTCGGGAACAGCGCCTGTGTGGGCCGATGGCTCGTGCTCCGAGGACCCCTCTGATCAGGCACATCGCTGCTTCGAGATCATCGCCGCGGCGCTTTTCGAGGTGGGCGCCGGGTTGGCGGACGTGGTGCGGACTCGCATGTTCCTTACTTCGGCGCAAGATTCCGGGGCAGTCGGGGCCGTGCACCGAGAGCTCCTCGGTTCCGTGCGGCCGGCCGCGACGATGGTCGTGGTGGCGGCCCTCCTCGATCCACGCTGGAAGGTGGAGATCGAGGTCGAGGCGGCCGTCCGGTGAGCGGGGCCCTCACGCTGGTCCGCTAACCGGTCCTCGTGCCAGCCCGCGTGGTTGACTTCTTGCGACTGACTTCTTGCGACTGACTTCTTGCGACTGACTTCTTGCGACTGACTTCTTGCGACTGACTTCTTGCGACTGACTTC
>JAVKSL010000027.1:30450-32074 GCA_039583695.1 Acidimicrobiales bacterium
TTGCGACGGTGAGTCGGCCTATAGGCGGGGTTCTGTAGGTCGGCGGGACGCAATGTCCCGACCGACCCGGTGGCCATCCATCTATGCGGCCTACCTGGGGATATTGGGCGGGCCACCCATCCCACGCTTGGCCTTGCTCCGAGTGGGGTTTGCCTAGCCGACCGGGTTGCCCCGGTCGCTGGTGCGCTCTTGCCGCACCGTTTCACCCTTACCTGTGCGGGCTGTCGCCCGCCATCGGCGGTCTGTTCTCTGTGGCACTTTCCTGCGGGTCGCCCCGACTGGCTGCTAGCCAGCACCCTGCCCTGTGGAGCCCCGACCTTCCTCGACCCGGTCCCTGATCTTCCAGGACCGAGCCGCGACCACCCGGCCGACTCACCGTAGCCGCGAGCATACTCCAACGGGGCCCAGCCGCCGCCGCGCTTCAGCGCTTCAAGTATGCGGCAGGATGGGCAAGCCAGTAGAGGTTGATGTCGTAGCCCCAGCCGAAGGCCTTGGGGGTGAACAGGTGGGGATCCTTGGGATTCCACCACCGGGACTTGACCTTGGCCACGCTCGGTCGTCGCAAGTCGTATGGCATGCCCGCCAGCTTTCCCTGGGGCTCGGGCACTTGCTGCTGATCGCTGTTGATCATTTCGATCACCTCTGGCCAGGAGCTTATCTGGCCAGTGTACAGTCGTGGGTACGGCGTCAACGGCCTTTGGGTGGCCAAGCCACAGGCGCTTGAGCCGCCGGCTGCTTCAGCGGCCAGGGAGGTCCACGAAGCTGCGGACCTCGATCCCGGCTCGAGCCAGGCCTTGCCTGACGGCCCGCGCCAGACCAGCAGCGCCGGGCGTGTCCCCGTGCACGCAGATCGAACCGGCCATGACCGGCAGGACTGTCCCGTCCAGAGCCACCACCACCCGATCAGTGACCAGGCGCACAGCCCTGCTCACCACCTCCGACTCGTCGACCACCACCGCCCCCGGAACCGACCGCGGGGCCAGCCCGCCATCCGGCAGGTAAGCCCGGTCGGCGAAGGCCTCGTCAACCACCCGCAGGCCTGCTGCCTTGGCAGCGGCCGACACCGCCGAGCCCGGAGCGCACAGCAGCACCAGCGAACGGTCGAGCTCGCTCACCGCCGATACGACCGCCTCGGCGCCCTCCACATCGGTGGCCAGACGGCTATAGAGGGCGCCGTGGGCCTTGACATACCGGACCCTGGTCCCGGCCATCCGGGCCAGCCCCTCGAGCGCCCCAAGCTGGTATGCGACATCGCAGCGAAGCTCGGGGGGAGACACCTCCATGGCCCGTCGTCCGAAGCCGACCAGGTCCGGGTAGGACACGTGGGCACCGACCGCGACGCCGGCCCGAGCCGCGCATGCGAGGGTCGTCAGGATCGACGACGGGTCTCCGGCATGAAACCCGCAGGCCACGTTGGCGCTGCTCACGATGCCCATGAGCGCTCGGTCATCGCCCAGGCGCCACACCCCGTAGCCCTCGCCGAGATCCGCGTTCAGGTCGATCGTGTCCATCGCTACAAGATTGCAGAATCTGCCCTGTGCTCGCCCACTCCATCCCCCACTCCATCCCCCACTCCATCCCCCACTCCATCCCCCACTCCATCCCCCACTCCATCCCCCACTCC